>NZ_JAFCMD010000022.1:0-142712 GCF_018130105.1 Bradyrhizobium sp. AUGA SZCCT0160 | reverse complement strand
CGGGAGCTAACGCTTCCGAGGGGCGACGGTGGCAATAGAGGCCGTCTCACCGGGGAGAGCGCGTCATAAGCCGTAAAGCCATTGCGCAGGGAATGTCGGATGCTCTCCGCTGCCCTGTATGCTCGTGTGCAGCTTCTTTAGCACAATCGCACACGAGACCGCGGGTGCAGCGCGCATCCGGCATTCCCTGCGCCCTCTGGATTCTTAGAGGGCGGAACGAAATTGAAAACCTCGGGTGCAATGCGTCGCGAGATCGCGGCCGCATATTCAGTGTCATCGCCCGGCTTGACCGGGCGACCCAGTATTCCAGAGACGCCAATGATTGAATCGAGAAGCCGCGGCGTACTGGATCACCCGCCTTCGCGGGTGACGACAGTTGTGTGTGGAGTGGCAAGGCGGGATATTCGCTGCGCTCGCAATGACGGCTTCATGAGAATACCCCCACGGACAGCCCTTCCGAAAGTTTCAGCCATCACGATAAATTATCCGTCGAAACTGCCCGAAAAACCTCCCGTAGCTCGGCCAACGACGACGAAAACGGTCAACCGACCAGCGTCGTTGTTCTCAGCACCGGCGGCCCGCCGCCGGAGACCTCAATCATCGGGAGAGAATCATGTCGAACCGTATTGCCTATCTGACCGCCGCCGCCTTCAGCGTGCTTGCGCTCACCGCTACCGTGTCGGCGCCGGTCAGCGCCGAGGAAAAGACCGTGATGGTCGGCGGCGCCGCGATGTTCCCCTCGAAGAACATCGTCCAGAACGCCGTCAACTCCAAGGACCACACCACGCTGGTCGCCGCCGTGAAGGCCGCCGGTCTGGTTGCCACGCTGGAAGGCAAGGGCCCGTTCACGGTGTTCGCACCGACCAACGCCGCCTTCGGCAAGCTGCCGGCCGGCACCGTCGACACGCTGGTGAAGCCTGAGAACAAGGCGACCCTGACCAAGATCCTGACCTACCATGTCGTGCCCGGCAAGCTCGCCGCAGCCGACCTCAAGGACGGCATGAAGCTCAAGACCGCCGAAGGCGAACAGCTGACGGTGAAGCTCGACGGCAGCAAGGTCTGGATCGTCGACGCCAAGGGCGGAACCTCGATGGTCACGATCTCGAACGTCAACCAGTCCAACGGCGTGATCCATGTGATCGATACCGTGCTGATGCCGGCTTCGTGACCTCCGCGCACGCCTGATTAGTCCCAACGGGATGCGTGGATGGGCGAGCCGGGGCGACCCGGCTCGCTTTTTTGTGACCTTGATACGCCCCCTGCATCGATCTGATAGCATCTGGGCAGTAACGAAAACCCGGTTCCCGGCGTATAAACCGGTAACCCATTGCAACGACGGAACAGGCCATGTCGAGCATCACCGCCAGCGACCAAGCCAGCGCTAAAGCGACGCCCAAGGCAGCCACCAAGGCCAAAGTCATTCAGCCGGCCTGGGTGCGGGCCCTGCACTGGACCAACGCCTTTGCGATGGTCCTGATGATCATGTCGGGATGGAAGATCTACAACGCCTCTCCGCTGTTCGACTTCACCTTTTCGGACAGCATCACGCTGGGCGGTTGGCTCGGCGGCGCGTTGCTCTGGCACTTTGCCGCGATGTGGCTGTTGATGGTCAACGGCCTGATCTACCTCGCTTTGGGGCTCGCCACCGGCCGCTTCCGCAAGAAGCTGCTGCCGATCACACCGGAGGGCGTGCTTGCCGATACCAAGGCGGCACTGACCGGCAAGCTGTCGCATGAGGATCTGACCAAATACAATTACGTCCAGAAGCTGCTCTATGCCGGCATCATCGTGGTTGGCATCCTGATCGTGCTGTCGGGGCTGGCGATCTGGAAGCCGGTGCAGCTGCAATATCTGACGGCCATGTTCGGCGGCTATGAGGCCGCCCGTTACGTCCACTTCTTCTGCATGGCCGCGATTGTCGCCTTCATGGTGGTTCACGTCGTGCTTGCACTGCTGGTGCCGAAGAGTCTTCGCGCGATGATTATCGGCCGCTGAGCATACTAGGAGGATATTATGGGCCGCTTGCGTAACCTTCTGATCCCCGGCGTCGACAAGACGCTGCTGCTCCGGGACGCCGTCAAGACGATGCCGGACCTGACGCGCCGGCGCTTCATCTCCGGCGGCGCCAGCCTCGGCGCGTTGACGCTGCTCACCGGCTGCGACGTGACGGACCAGTTTTCGGCCGAGGAAATGCTGAAGCAGGTTTCGAAATTCAATGACGGCGTGCAGGCCTGGATGTTCAATCCGGATGCGATGGCGCCGACCTTCCCGGAAAGCGCGATCACCAAGCCGTTCCCGTTCAACGCCTATTACAGCCTTGACGAGGCCCCCGAGATCGAGGCCAAGGACTGGAAGCTCGAGGTGCGCGGTCTCGTCGAGAACAAGAAGTCGTGGACGCTGGAGGAGCTCTACAAGCTGCCGCAGGTCAAGCAGGTCACGCGCCACATCTGCGTCGAGGGCTGGAGCGCGATCGGCAGCTGGAGCGGCACGCCGCTGCGTGATTTCCTGCAAATCGTCGGCGCCGACACGCGCGCCAAATATGTCTGGTTCCAGTGCGCCGACAAGGACGGCTACAATTCGCCGCTCGACATGCGCAGCGCGCTGCACGCGCAGACCCAGATGACGTTCAAATTCGGCGACGAGATCCTGCCGCGTGCCTATGGTTTCCCGATGAAGATCCGCGTGCCCACAAAGCTCGGCTTCAAGAATCCGAAATACGTGCTCTCGATGGAAGTCACCAACGACTACAAGGGCGGCTTCTGGGAAGACCAGGGATACAATTCGTTCAGCGGAAGTTGATTGCTTCGTAGGGTGGGTGGAGCGAAGCGATACCCACCATCTTCGTCGTCGCATCAATGGTGGGTATCGCTGCGCTCCACCCACCCTACGCAGTCGTCTTCAACCTCCTCTGAAACGCGCACAGCACCGCCCCCGTCGCCAGCATCGCCGCGGAAACGTTGAGCGCAAACGAAAGACTGCCCACCGCGTCGGTGATCGCGCCGACCACGATCGGCCCCAGCGTCTGGCCGATGCCGAACGAAATGGTCATCGCCGCGATCCCCATAGGCCAGGCGGACGGCCGATAGTTGAAGCGCACGAAGGCGGTGGTCGATCCCACCACCGCGAAGAACGCGACGCCGAACACCAGCGCCGAGATCGTCAGCAACAGCGGCGAGTGCCCGAAGATCGGCAGCGCCGCGCCGATCGCGTTGACGCTCAGAATAATCGCGGTGGTGAGGCCGCCGCGATCCAGCGCCAGCACCCGCCGCCACACCCACGGCGTCGCGAACGCGCTGATCCCGATCAGGCTCCAGAACAGGCTCTGCGCCGCCGCGCCGCCGCCGCCATCGCGGACATAGGCGATCATGAAGGTCATGTAGGCGATGTAGCCGGCGCCGAACAGGAAGTAGCCGAGCAGATAGGCCAGCACCGGTCCGACCGAGAATCTGGCGGGTGCCGCGCTGTCGATATCAGCGCCACCGCCCAGCGGCGCCAGCAGCAGCGGCATGATCAGGAGGGCCGAGAGCAGCGTCATCGCCCACCACACGATCCACCACGATCCCGGTCCGAAACCCTGCAGCACGAACGGCGCGATCAGCCCCGACGCGAGGATGCCGAGCCCGGGCCCGGCGTAAAACAGGCTGAGCAGGAAATTGGCGCGATCGGGGCGCGTCTGCGCGATCGTGGCGGCCAGCGCCGCGCCGCCGACGAATCCGCCCGCGGCTCCGATGCCCGCCATCAGCCGGGCAAAGCTCAGCACGAAAAAATTGCCGGAGACGGCGCAGAGCGCCAGCGAGATGACGGCGGCCAGTGTTCCCCAGCGCACCGTTCGCGTCAGCCCAAACCGCCGGATCATGCGCGAGGCGAGCAGCGCGCCCGCAAGATAGCCGACGGCGTTGATCGTGTTCATGAAACCGGCCGCGGAATAGGACCAGCCCAGCGCGTCGCGCATGTCCGGCAGCACCAGCGCATAGGCGAAGCGGCCGATTCCAAGACCGATCGTCGGCGCCAGCGACAGAACGAGGATCAGCCACGCGGGATGCGTGGTGGACGGTGGTTGGACGGCGGCCTTCACAGGATACTCCGGCAAGGCGGCGATTGTGACAGGCGGCTGCTGGCTTGCACAGCCGCGCAGGGAAGCAATGGTGTCGTGCCGTTTGCGCAACATTAGCCGATCAGCACCAGCGCGACGCCGGCAACCGTCAGCACCGCGCCGGCGACGATGCGGGGTGTGATCCGTACATGGTGCAGCACCATGGCGCTGAGCAGCAACGTGACGAGCGGATAGATCGCGGCGACAGGTGCGACCAGCGTGATCGGGCCGTTGCGCAGGGCGGCGAACAGCGACAGCAGGCTGAGGCCGTTGCAGATGCCGGTGATGGCGAACCAGAACCGGCCCGGCCATGGCGCTGTCACGACGAAGCTCCCCTTGCGGACGCGCTGCACGGTCAGCACCACAAAGGACGATACGACATAGCCGATCAGGCAGGCCCAGAGCGGGCTCGGCCAGATTTCGAGCCCAAGCTTGACGATCGGCGGCACCACGCCGCGCAGCAACGCGCTGGCGAGCGGTAATAGCAATGCCCAGCTTCGCCAGTCGCTGACGAGGTCGCGCGGCCGGGTGACGGTGATGATCACGGCGCCGGCGACCGCAATGACGAGGCCGGCGAATTGCAGCAAGTGGAGCGGCTCATGCAGGAGGACGACGGCGAGCGCGACCGCGAACAGCGGCGCCAGATTGCCGAGCGTCGAGGTGACGACCGGCCCCAGCGCGCTGTTGGAGGCAAAGGTCAGCAGGGTCAGCATCGCCGGAAATACCAGCCCGATCGCGCCGAAGATCGGCAGGGCCCGCCAGACCACGGGCTCGCCGGCCAGCAGCAGGGGCGAGACCAGAAGGAACAACAGCGTGAACGAGGGGACGCTGATCGCCGCTCCCGACAGCGGTTCGACTGTTCGCAGCCCGAATTGCGCCGTCACGACGCCCGCGCCCAGGAAGCCGGCCGAGGCAAAGGCAAACAGGATGGCTGCGGTCATGAGGGCGTGATGTCCGTCTTGGGGCGGGCTTGTCAGCCTTTGTGGCCTGTCCAAGCCGCCTTGCCAATCCGCTCGGGGCGTTTTAGCACTCCCGCGGAATCCTCCGCTGTCATGCCCGGGCTCGACCCGGGCATCCATCGTCTTCAAAGAAGCTGGATTGCTGGGTCAAGCCCGGCAATGACAGCCAAACAAGCTCCGAGGTAACTGATCATGGCGACCCATAAACTGCTGCTTCTCCCCGGCGACGGCATCGGCCCCGAAGTGATGGGCGAGGTGCAACGCCTGATCGACTGGCTCAACGCGCAAGGCATTGCCCGTTTCGAGACCGAGCAGGGGCTGGTCGGCGGTTCCGCCTATGACGCCAGCAAGCAGAGCATTACGGATGCGACCATGGCGCTGGCCACGGCGGCCGATGCCGTGATCTTCGGCGCGGTCGGCGGCCCGAAATGGGACGCCGTACCCTACGACGTGCGGCCCGAAGCCGGCCTGTTGCGGCTGCGCAAGGACCTCGGCCTGTTCGCCAATCTGCGCCCGGCGGTGTGCTATCCGGCGCTGGCGGAGGCCTCCAGCCTGAAGCGCGAGATCGTCGAAGGCCTCGACATCATGATCGTGCGCGAGCTGACCGGCGGGGTCTATTTCGGCGAGCCGAAGACCATCACCGATCTCGGCAACGGCCAGAAGCGTGCCGTCGACACCCAGGTCTATGACACCTACGAGATCGAGCGCATCGCCCGGGTCGCCTTCGATCTCGCGCGGAAACGCCGCAACAAGCTGACCTCGATGGAAAAGCGCAACGTCATGAAGTCAGGCGTGCTCTGGAACGAGGTGGTGACGCAGGTGCACGCCCGCGAATACAAGGACGTGACGCTGGAGCATCAGCTCGCCGATTCCGGCGGCATGAATCTCGTCAAGGCGCCGAAGGCGTTCGACGTCATCGTGACCGACAATCTGTTCGGCGACATGCTGTCCGATATCGCGGCGATGCTGACGGGATCGCTCGGCATGCTGCCCTCGGCCTCGCTCGGCGAGATCGACGCCAAGACCAGGAAACGCCGCTCGCTGTTCGAGCCGGTGCATGGCTCGGCGCCCGATATCGCCGGAAAAGGCCTCGCCAATCCGATCGCGATGATTTCCTCGTTCGGCATGGCGCTGCGCTATTCGTTCGAGATGGGCGCGCTCGCCGACAAGGTCGATGCGGCGATCGCCGCCGTGCTCGCCAGCGGCCTGCGTACCGCGGATATCAAGTCCGAGGGCACCACGGCGGCCAGCACCACGCAGATGGGCGATGCGATTTTGAAGGAATTGCAGAAGCTGCACGCGTAAGCGAAGAAACTCTCCACTCCGTCGTCCCGGCCTTGAGCCGGGACCCATAACCACCGTCGGTTATGATGGCGAAGAAAGTCGTCGAGCAGCTTTAGTAGATCGACGGGCCGCGGCGTATGGGTCCCGGGTCAAGCCCGGGACGACACCAGTTGGTTTAGTTCAATAGGCTCAATACAGCGGGAAGCGCTGCGGATAGCCGCCCATGTCCGACGGCGGGTTGAGCGGTTGACGGTCGATCGGCCGATTGAGATTTTCGCGCGCGAATGACGGATAGCCGAGATCCGGCGGAAACGCATAGTCCTGGAACTTGCGGTCGCCCGGCAAGACTTCGGTGCCGGCGTCGAGCCAGGAGCGCGTCGTGACGTAAACGCGGGTATTCGGCCCTTGCTGATAGACCCGGTTGGGGCCACTGCGTCCGTAGTACGGGCGGCCATCCTTGTCGTAGCGCTGGTTGGACTGGGCGCTGGCTTCCGTCACGCCGACCGCAACGAGGGCGGCTGCCACAAGCAACACCACGAGCTTGCTCGCAGCAGGGAATTTAGGGGTCATCGCATCCTCGTCATTGCCGGCCCTTAGCAAGCCGGCGGATCGCCAAATCGGGTTGGTCTTCATTGTAGCTGTCGCGGGGTGGTCGTCACTAGGTCAATTGGGCCACACCGGACCATATAATGCCGACACTGGCGAAAAAGTTTCATGAAAACCAGTATCTTGGCAAGCCGTGGCAATTAGAAGGCGCCGCGCAATTGCGGGTTGTCTCCGCCGGTCAGCCAATCCGCCGACAGGCCGGCATGGCCGAGGTCGCCGCCCGGGCGATAGATCTCGAGTTCGGCGACCGGCTGTTTGTCTCCGCCGCGCCACAAGAAGACATCCCGGCGGCCGCCCTTGGGTGCCGGAAAATCTCATAAGCCTCTGTTTTGTCATGCGGATCAAATTGGCTGACGGCAAAAGCGCGCGACGAGCGGTCGACCAGGCTCCAGACGTCCTTCAATGAGGCGTCCTTCAATGAGGCGTCCCTGGACGAGGGATCCATCGCTGCGAGATCGGGCAATTGTTCCCAAAGCGCCATGCCGCCCATGGCGAGCAGGGCCAAGGTCACTACATACGCAACCAGCCGTGCCAGCGTACCGCCGACCTCGTCCGCAAAGCTGGTCAGCGCCGGATGGATTCTCGCCGTATAATGGGACTTGTAATGGGACCTGGCCGGTTCGGCCGAAAAGGACTGCATCAAACGCCCAAACGCTACTGTCAAACGTCCTTGCAAACGTTGTCTTGAGGGTGTTTCTCGCATAGAAGCGCTGCCTTCTCCCTTTCCGCCGCGGGCGGGGGGGACTGCATTTTTCGTCGGAGAGTGAACGATGGGTTACAAAGTCGCGCTGGTTGGAGCGACCGGCAATGTCGGGCGGGAAATGCTTAACATTCTCGACGAACGCAAATTCCCCGCGGACGAGGTGGTGGCGCTGGCGTCACGGCGCAGCGTTGGCGTGGAAGTTTCGTATGGCGACCGCACCCTGAAGTGCAAAGCCCTCGAGCACTACGATTTCTCCGATATCGACATCTGCCTGATGTCGGCAGGCGGCGCGGTGTCGAAGGAATGGTCGCCCAAGATCGGCGCCGCCGGCGCCGTCGTGATCGACAATTCGTCGGCATGGCGGATGGACCCGGACGTGCCGCTGATCGTGCCCGAAGTGAACGCCGACGCCGTGACCGGCTTCACCAAGAAGAACATCATCGCCAATCCGAACTGCTCGACCGCCCAGCTCGTGGTGGCGCTGAAGCCGCTGCACGACAAGGCCACCATCAAGCGCGTCGTGGTCGCGACCTATCAGTCGGTGTCGGGCGCCGGCAAGGATGCGATGGATGAGCTGTTTTCGCAGACCAAGGCCGTCTACACCAACAGCGAACTGATCAACAAGAAATTCCCCAAGCGTATCGCCTTCAACGTCATCCCCGAGATCGACGTGTTCATGGAGGACGGCTACACCAAGGAAGAGTGGAAGATGATGATGGAGACCAAGAAGATTCTTGATCCCAAAATCAGGCTGACCGCGACTTGCGTGCGCGTGCCTGTCTTCGTCGGCCATTCGGAAGCCGTCAATATCGAATTCGAGAATCCGATCACCGCCGATGAAGCCCGCAACATCCTGCGCAACGCGCCGGGTTGCCTCGTGATCGACAAGCAGGAGCCCGGCGGCTACGTCACGCCGTATGAGGCGGCAGGCGAGGACGCCACCTATATCAGCCGCATCCGCGAGGACGCGACGATCGAGAACGGCCTGTCGCTGTGGTGCGTCTCTGACAATCTGCGCAAGGGTGCGGCGCTGAACGCGGTGCAGATCGCCGAATGCCTGATCAACCGCAAGCTGATCACCGCGAAGAAGAAAGCGGCGTAGAAGGCAGCGTAGCTGAAAATTCGTAGGATGGGCAAAGGCGCCCTTGCGCCGTGCCCACCATTCTGCGCGACGTAAGGTGGTGGGCACGCTTCGCTTTGCCCACCCTTGCAGCTACGTCACTTCTCCAACACCGCGGAATTCCTTCGCGGTCTGGTCGAGCACGAACAGCGAGCCTTCGGCGACGCCGAAATAGGCGCCGTGCAGTTCCATTTCGCCGCGCTCGACGCGCGCGCGCACGAACGGAAACGTCAGCAGGTTTTCCAGCGAGCGGAAGATCGCGGCTTTCTCGATCCGGACGGTGAAATCCTGCATCGTTTCGCGCTCGCGCTGTTCGACGACTTCGCCCGGCTTGATGAACATCGCCATCCAGCGCCCGATGAAATCGCCCGGCGACAACGGATCGATCTTATCGATGAAGGCCTTGATGCCACCGCACTGGGCGTGGCCGAGCACCACGATATGCTTGATGCGGAGCACGTTGACCGCATATTCGAGCGCCGCGGATACGCCGTGGGCGCCGCCGTCAGGCTGATAGACCGGTACCAGATTGGCGACGTTGCGGACCACGAACAGTTCACCCGGGCCGGCGTCGAAAATGACCTCCGGGGAGACGCGGGAATCGCAGCAGCCGATCACCATGACCGCGGGTGACTGGCCGCGTTCGGACAGTTCCCGGTAGCGTGACTGTTCCGTAGGCAGTCGCTGCGAGGTGAAGGTCCGGTAGCCGTCGAGCAGATGTTGCGGAAATGCGGTCATGGCCCCCTTGCCTAACCATAGACCGATGACAGGAACAAGGCTTTCGGGCGGCCGTTTGAAATGATATCGCGTGGGTTTCAATAACACCCTCAGGAAACCAGCCCATGATCCGTCCGCGCCGCAGCCTGTTGTTCATGCCCGGATCGAACGCGCGGGCGCTGGAAAAGGCGCGCAACCTTGCCGCCGACGGTATCATCCTCGACCTTGAGGATTCGGTGGCGCCGGACGCCAAGGCGCTGGCCCGTGACCAGATCGCCAAGGCGATCGCGGCCGGCGGGTTCGGCAAGCGCGAGGTGCTGATCCGGGTCAACAGCCTGGATACGCCGTGGTGGATCGACGACGTCACGATGGCCGGCAAGGCGCGGCCCGACGGCATCCTGGTTCCCAAGGTTTCCAGCGTCGCCGATCTCGGCGCCATCGCCAATCGCCTCAGCGACATCAACGCGGATACCTCGATCCGGGTCTGGGCGATGATCGAGACTTCGCGCGCGGTATTGGATGCGGACAAGCTCGCCGCGGCGTCGAAGGATTCGGAGACGCGTCTTGCGGGCTTCGTGTTCGGGCCGAACGATATTTCGCGCGAAACACGCATCCGGATGCAGCCGGGCCGCGCGGCGATGATCCCGATGATCATCCACTGCATCCTGGCGGCACGCGCGCATGGGCTCGAAATCCTCGACGGCCCCTACAGCGATATCAGCAACGTCGACGGCTTTGCGGTTGAATGCGCGCAGGGGCGCGATCTCGGGTTCGACGGCAAGACGCTGATCCATCCGAGCCATATCGAGGCCTGCAACGCGATCTTCACGCCGCCGGCGGAGGAAGTCGCGGAAGCCCGCAAGATCATCGCGGCGTTCCAGCAGCCCGAAAACGCTTCCCGCGGCGCCATCCAGCTCGACGGCCGCATGGTGGAACGGCTGCACGCCGACATGGCCAAGCGCACCATCGCCATTGCAGACGCGATCTCCGCGATGGGGCATTAGAGACCTTCACATCACAGTCCACGTCGTCCCGGCCTTGAGCTCAGATGCGCAATTGTGCATCGGGGGACCCATACAGCGTGATCTATCGGTAGAAAAAAGCCGACGTACACTGCCTGCAACTACTACGGCCGCGGCGTATGGGTCCCGGCTCAAGGCCGGGACGACGGGATCAACCAAACTTCTCCGTCGCCCAGGCGTAGAGGCTGCCAGGCACAGGCCTCTGCCCGCCGCGGCCCTTCGGCGAGATGTGCAGCCCGATAATCGCGGAATCGGCGAGCAGCGCCGAATAATCTGACGGCTCGAAAAACAATTTCGGTTCCGCATGCACCGCATAAAACGATTGCTTCGGCAGCGCGTGCTGCAATTCGTTCGACCGGCGCGCGAGTGCGGTGAGCGCGGCCGGACCGAAGATCGCGACGCGAATGTCCGAGAGGCGGTTCGATCCGCCGCGCAGTTGCTGCAGCTTGAAGGTCAGGCGATGGCGCAGCGCCAGCCAGTCCGGCGTCAGTTCGTCCTGCATCATCAGCTTTTCGAACGCCGTGACGATCGGATCGCTAGGGGGCAGATACAAAACCGAATTGCCGAGCTGGCGCGGCCGCTCCCAGGCGAAATAGGGTTTTGCAAGATCGATCTCGACCGGCTTCAGCAGCAGGACATCCGCGTCGAGCCACAGGCCGGCCTTCTCCGCCATCAGCCGCATGCGGAAGAAATCGCTGAATTGCAGAATGGTCCAATCGCGCCAGCTGCCGTCCGGTTGCGGCGGGCGAAGCCGCTCGGAAAAGGAATGCGGCAGGATCGCCTCGGCCTCGGCGTTGCCGACGCCGTCGGGCAGGCCGGCAAGCGGCTCGAAACTGTAGACGGTGACCTTGTGGCCCGCTGCGACCTGCGATCGCAGACAGGTCAGCCGGAGCGCATCGAGCGGGCCATGCCAGAAGGTGACGACGTCAGGCCGCATCGGCGTCGCCTCACTATTGTCGAGCGAGGCCGCGACCCGCGATCAGGCCCAGGCGCGCTCTTTTTTGGCCTTGGCCTCGTAGCTGTCGATGGAAGTCTTTTTCTCCATCGTCAGGCCAATGTCGTCCAGACCGTTGAGCAGGCAATGCTTGCGGAACGGGTCGATCTCGAACTTCACGGTGCCGCCGTCGGGGCCGCGGATTTCCTGGGCCGCGAGATCGATGGTCAGCGTCGCGTTGGCGCCGCGCTCGGCGTCGTCGAACAATTTGTCGAGGTCGTCCTGGGTGACGCGGATCGGCAGAATGCCGTTCTTGAAGCAGTTGTTGTAGAAGATGTCGCCGAACGAGGTCGAGATCACGCAGCGGATGCCGAAATCCAGCAGTGCCCACGGCGCGTGCTCGCGGCTCGAGCCGCAGCCGAAATTGTCACCGGCGACCAGCACCTTGGAATTGCGGTAGGCCGGCTTGTTGAGGATGAAATCCGGATTCTCGCTGCCGTCATCCTTGTAGCGCTGTTCGGAGAACAGGCCCTTGCCAAGGCCGGTACGCTTGATGGTCTTCAGATACTGCTTCGGAATGATCATGTCGGTGTCGACATTGATGATCTTCAGGGGCGCGGCGACGCCTTCCAGTGTGGTGAACTTGTCCATCGAACGTACTTCCCGGCTGAATGAGGGATAGGGACGCTGATTTATCGCGAAATCGCCACCGGCAAAAGGCCAATTTGCGCAATCCTACCCCGCTCCTAGGCTCCTCCTTAAGTTTCCTGGGCCTCAATCGCCTCCATATCGGCGTCCGACAGGCCGAAATGGTGGCCGATTTCGTGGATCAGGACGTGGCGGACGATGTGGCCCAGCGTTTCCTCATGCTCCGCCCAATAGTCCAGGATCGGTCGCCGGTAGAGCCAGATCATGTTGGGCAGGCGGGCGACGTCGTTATTGCTTTGCTGCGGCAGGCCGACGCCCTGGAACAGGCCGAGCAGGTCGAACTCGCTTTGCGCCTGCATCTCGTCGAGGATCTCGTCGGTCGGGAAATCGTCGACGCGGATGATGACGCCCTCGCACAGGGTTCGAAAGCCCTTTGGCAGGCGCTCGAAAACCTCATGCGCCATGGCTTCCATTTCGGCGAGCGACGGTGCTTTTGCTTCCTTCCACATCGCACCTGTTTAGCGCGTGTTGCTCCAGCGCGCCTACTCATTTTGCGCGCCTACTGATCTTGAATATCATCGCAAGGTTGACCTTGGCGCGGCAATCGGAGACCGTACGGCCCGATAACAGGCTTTGGGTGGGCGGAATGAAGCGGATTGCGACGGCGGCGGTAGCGGCGATTTTGACCGGATTCTTGTTGCCGGGTGGCGGCGCACAGGCTCAGACGGCACCGTCGGGGGTGCGCACCGCGCAGGCAGCGAAGCCGGCCGCCACCGATGCGTCCGCACAACGCCGGCGGCCGCTCCGCCGCGTGCCGATCTACCGGCAGGACCAGTGGGAACCCGATGTCTATCCGCGTTACAATCCGGGGCCGAATGCGGTGCGCAGTTGCACCGCGACCTATGTGCAGGAATACCGGCCGAGCGGTACCGTCATCACGCCGCGCATGAACTGCTACTGGCGGCCCGGTTAGCGCCGGCGCGCTAGCGTCCAAATCGATCAGCGTTCCAAATATATCTGCGCCGGCGAGCCATGAACGAGAATGGCCGTCGCCACGCGCGACCTCGAAGCGTTCATGTTTGAAATCATGACGGGCTCATGAGTGCGGAGTGTCTGCAGCGATGCAACGGCAGTCTGCGCCGGTTTGACGCGCCGCTGAAATCAATCGGAACCGATTACACGCTCCTTGTTCATCTTCGCGGCGCAGTCATTCAGTTCGCATTCACGTCCTCAGCTTCAAGCTGTGAACTGCGTCGCGGCGTAGCCGCTGCTTGTCGAGCACCGCTCGCCACGAACGTGACATTCCGAGGACCAAGGAGACTACATATGCAGGTGATGAAAGTTCTGGGGCTTGCCGCCTTTGGCGTCATGCTCGTTATAGCCGCTCCGACTGAGCGCGCTAACGCGTTGTCGCTGAGCAACCCCGGTGCTGCCGCCGCCGTCCAGGATGTCAAGCCCGAGACGACAGAGGCGGGATGGCGACATCGCCATCATCGCTGGCATCGTCACCATCATCATCGCTGGCACCGTCATCATCACCATCGTCGGCATCACCATCATCACCATTATCGCCGCTGGTGATCGCGAGTTTGCGGATTTGAAGTGAGCAGGTCCGTTCATCGCGGGCCTGTTTTCACTTCAAGTTTACTGCCATGAAACGGGCGCCATTGCTGCCTGTTATTTCATGATCCTGAATCAGAGGAGGTAGATCGTCATGAAGATGTTGATCGGAGCAGCTGCTGTCGCTGGCGCTCTGGTGTTTGCCGGCCCGGCGGCGGTCAATTCGGCGGCCGCGGCATCGCCGCAAATGAAGCAACAAACCGCCGGCACGTCAGGTGCGACCGACTTCAGCGCGCAGCGCTATTACCGGCGCCACTATGGTTACGGCTATTATCGACCGTATTACCGCTCATACTATCGCCCGTATTACGGACCCCGCTACTACGCGCGGCCCTCTTACTACCGGCCATATCCCTATTACGCACCGGCGCCGTTCACATTCGGCTTCGGGTTCGGGCCGTATTGGTAACGGGCGCGGCCATCGCGCTCAGGAGACGAGCGCGATGGCGTTGATCCCGTTTTCGCGGAGCGAGAAGCGGATCAGGCGGCGCGAATGAGATCGAGGAACGTGTTGACGTCGGCGCGCAGCTTCTCCGACTGATGGCTGAGGTCGTCGGCCGCCGTCAGCACTTCCGACGCCGCGGCGCCGGTCTCGTTGGCGGCGTCATTGACGCTGCCGACGTTCGAAGATACCTCGGTCGTCCCCTTCGAAACTTCCTGGATGTTCTGCGCGATGTCGCGGGTCGCAGCGTTCTGCTGCTCGACCGCGGCGGCGATCGCCGTGGCGATTTCGTTCATCTGGGCGATCGTCGTCCCGATCGTCTTGATGGCAGTCACGGCGTTGCCGGTCTCCTGCTGGATCGCGGCGATCTGGGCTGAAATATCCTCCGTCGCCTTGGCGGTCTGGGTGGCAAGCGCCTTCACCTCGGTGGCGACGACGGCAAAGCCCTTGCCGGACTCGCCAGCGCGCGCCGCTTCGATCGTGGCGTTGAGCGCCAGCAGGTTGGTCTGCGACGCGATGTTCTGGATCAGCGAGATGACTTCGCCGATCTTCAGTGCCGCTTCGGCCAGGCCCTCGACGGTCTTGTTGGTGCGGTCGGTCTCGGCGACCGCAAGGTTGGCGGTCTGGGACGCCTGCGCCACCTGGCGCGAGATTTCGCTGATCGAGGCATGCAGTTCCTCGGTCGCCACGGCAACCGTCTGCACGTTCGCGGAGGCGACGTCGGAGGCGTTGGCGACGGCGGTGGCCTGCCGGCTGGTTTCCTCCGCCGTTGCCGTCATGCTGCCGGCGGTGGCGTGCATCTCGGCCGACGCCGCGGTCAGCGTTTGCAGGGCTTCCGAGATCTGGACGTCGAAGGTCGCGATGTAACCTTCGATGGCGCGCTGACGGGCTTCCTTGCGGACCTGCTCCTCGCGCTGTTCGGCTTCGAGGCGTCGCGCCGTCATCGCATTTTCCTTGAAGACGGTGAGCGACTTGGCGAGACCGCCAACCTCGTCGGTGCGGCCGGCACCGACGATCGAAATATCGAGATCGCCCCCGGCAAGCTTGGTCATTTCAAGCGTCATGCGCCGCAATGGTTGGGCGATCTGGCCGAACGCGATCCAGCCGAGGATGGCAAAGGCCAGCAGCAGGCCGACAATCGCCCCGACCACCAGCAAGAGACGGGTGTAATCGGCGCTGGCGACGCTCGCGTCGCGCGCGGCGCGCATGGCGTCCGTATTGATGGTGATGAGTTGCCCCACTGCCGAGATCGCGGTCTGGCGATGCTTGGCCGCGACATTGCGCGAATAGGCGAAGGCTTCTTCCATCTTGCCCGCGGCCGCCAGTTCGAACACCTTGGCGCTGGCGACCCGGCGGTCCTTGACCGCGGTTCGCATTGTGTCGATCAGTTGGCGCTGCTCGGGAGCAGTGGTGACGATCGCCAGACGATCGATTGCTGCCAGCGTGGCATCGGTGGCCTTGCCATAGGACTCGACGTTCTGGCTGATCGCCTTGGCGTCGGTGCCGGAGAGGATGACGTTCTTCTCGCTCACCGCGGCGCTGTTGAAATGGCTTTCGGCCTGCAGGCTGTATTGCACCCGCATCGCGTTGCCGTCGACCAGGCTCGCCGCCGTCGCGGACAGGTTGCTCAGCGCAATCGAGGCCTGGACGACGATCCCGACTGCCACAAGGGCGACGATCGCGGCAGGCACCGCGATCTTGGCAATAATGGGCAGGTTCTGAAATCTGGCGATCATTTTCTCGAGTCTCGCTTGAGGAAAATTTGCGCTGCCGAACCGTTGCGGCGGCCCCGGGGACCGCCCGTGGCACGGCGCCGCGTCGGATCAAGCCCTCAGCACGAGGGGATCCTAAAGGCAGCTATCGATTTTCTGATTGGTTAAGGAGGAGTTTACCAGCCGGCCCTTAGCAAAGTGTTGACGCTGTCAGTAACGGGCTCCTTGAACGCGGTCCTGGCAAAACCCGGCGACCCAGCCCTACCCCAAACCCTTGGCCAGCAAGACGATGCCGTCCGCACCGGCTTTGCGGTCCCTGGATATTTCCAGATACTCCGGCGAGTCTGCAAAGGCCCGGAACGCGGCCTGGTCGGGAAACGACATCAGCACCAGCTTGTCGCGATCCCACACGCCCTCCAGCACGGCCGGCCCTTCATCCGCCGACAACAGCCGGCCCTGGAATTTTTTGAACACGTCGAAGAAGCGCGCCTGATAGCGGTCATAGGCGGCGCGGTCGGTCATCTTCAATTGCACGATCACATAGACGGTCATGTCCAATCCTTCTCGCGAGCGAGTTCAACATTGCCAATGCTGGCAAATCTAAGCTGAAACAAAACAGGCGCCCGCTGGGGCGCCTGTTTTTTGCATGCGGTGATGAGCGCGACGGGCTCAGTCCCAGTCCTTGCCCTTCCAGGGCTTGATCTTCCATGGCGTTATCGCTTCCAGCCGCCATTCCCGCCAATGCTCGGGTGGCCAGTTACTGAGGCGCCTTGTATCCTTTGGCGTGGCGGGAACGAGATCGACGATACGCGAGACGTTGCGCCGGCTCTGGCGCGTCGCCTCGCTGATCATATCGACATATTCTGGTTTATCGGCCACGTCAGGCTCCTCGCGATGAGTTCATTCCCGCTGAGGAACCAGTCTGAGCCCTGCGCCTTAACGAGGCGTTGCCGGAACGCCTCGATGTTGAGGCAACCAGCGTTACCGCCAGTCCCTGATATCGACAAAATGCCCGGCGATCGCCGCCGCGGCCGCCATGGCCGGCGACACCAGATGCGTGCGGCCCTTGAAGCCCTGCCGGCCCTCGAAATTGCGGTTCGAGGTCGAGGCGCAGCGCTCTTCCGGCGACAGCTTGTCGGGGTTCATGGCGAGACACATCGAACAGCCCGGCTCGCGCCATTCGAAGCCGGCCTTGATGAAGATCTTGTCGAGGCCTTCGGCTTCCGCCTGCTCCTTCACGATGCCCGAGCCCGGCACGATCATCGCGCTGACGTGACCGTTGACGGTCTTGCCTTCGGCGACCTTCGCCGCCGCGCGCAAATCCTCGATGCGGCCGTTGGTGCAGGAGCCGATGAACACGCGGTCGAGCTTGATGTCGGTGATCTTGGTTCCCGCGGTCAGGCCCATGTATTTCAACGCGCGATGCTTTGAGAGCCGCTTGGCTTCATCGGCGATCTGGTCGGGGTCCGGCACCATGCCCGTGATCGACACCACGTCCTCAGGCGAGGTGCCCCAGGTCACGATCGGCGGCAATTTGGCCGCATCCAGCCGGATCTCGTGGTCGAAATGCGCGCCGTCGTCGGAGCGAAGGGTTTCCCAGTAACGCATCGCGGCGTCCCACGCCTCGCCCTTCGGCGACATCGGACGGCCCTTGAGGAATTCGAACGCCTTTTCATCCGGCGCGATCAGGCCGGCGCGGGCGCCGCCTTCGATCGACATGTTGCAGACCGTCATGCGGCCTTCCATCGTCAGCGCGCGGATTGCATCGCCGGCATATTCCAGCACGTAGCCGGTGCCGCCGGCGGTGCCGATCTCGCCGATGATGGCCAGGATGATGTCCTTGCCGGTGACGCCATCGGGCAATTTGCCGTCGACCACTGCGCGCATGTTTTTTGCTTTTTTCTGGATCAGCGTCTGGGTTGCCAGAACATGCTCGACTTCGGAGGTGCCGATGCCGTGCGCCAGCGCACCGAACGCGCCATGGGTGGAGGTGTGGCTGTCACCGCAGACGATGGTGGTGCCGGGCAGCGTAAAGCCCTGCTCGGGGCCGATCACGTGCACGATGCCCTGGCGCTTGTCGAATTCGTTGAAATACGTGATGCCGAATTCCTTGGCGTTATCGGCCATCACCCGCATCTGCTCGATGCTTTCAGGATCGGGATTCGGCTTCGAGCGATCGGTGGTCGGGATGTTGTGGTCGACCACGGCCAGCGTCTTCTCCGGCGCGCGAACCTTGCGGCCGGTCATGCGCAGGCCTTCGAACGCCTGCGGCGAAGTCACCTCGTGCACCAGATGGCGGTCGATATAGAGCAGGCAGGTGCCGTCATCGGCTTCGTGCACCAGATGGTCGTTCCAGATCTTGTCGTACAGCGTGGTGGGTTTTGACATGAGCGTAAGCTCCAAAATGATTCTGTGTGAGCGGTCAGCGCGGTTTCAGCGCAAGCAACGGACAGTCAGCGCGGCATCAAAGGCCGCAGCTAAGCTCAGACGTCGCCGAGGTCGCAAAGCGTCCGAAGAAGCGGCCGGGCAGACGCGAGCGGTCGTCGATCACGAAGGGATCGACGCGCTGGCCTGCAAAGCTGGTCTGATCTGGAACCATTTTAAATTTCTAACACAGGGGCCGCGCCCGCGACAATCAATCGATTAGCCGGGTGCCATTACCTAAATATGCATGACCCAACAAAAAAGCGCGGGGCAAAACCCCGCGCTTTTGGTCACATCCCCCTGCAGGAGACGAATTACTCGCCGACGGCGGCCGCGCGCTCGGTCTTCTCGACGATGCGGGCCGACTTGCCGCGCAATTGGCGCAGGTAATACAGCTTGGCGCGACGCACCTTGCCGCGGCGCACCACCTTGATCGAGTCGATCATCGGCGACATCACGGGGAAGACGCGTTCCACGCCTTCGCCGTAGGAAATCTTGCGAACGGTGAAGCTCTCATTGAGCCCGCCGCCGGAACGGCCGATGCAAACGCCTTCATAGGCCTGCACGCGGGTGCGCTCGCCTTCGACCACCTTGACGTTGACGATCACGGTGTCGCCGGGTCCGAATTCGGGGATGGTCTTGGTCGCGGCCAATTTGTCGAATTGCTCTTTTTCGAGCTGTTGAATGATGTTCATTGAAATCTCCATCGGCGGCGCGCCCAGCCAGTCCAGCGCGGGCTGCGCGAACGTCCATCTATCCTGCTGTATGCTGCGGATTTGGCGCCCGTATAAGGCATCAAAGCGCGCTTGTCACCCGTCTGTCGTGCTTTTTGGGCGTTTTTGGCGCGCCTTAATCGCCCACAAATCCGGCCGCCGCGCCCTGGTCAGGGCTTCAGCCTCGGCCTGACGCCAGGCGGCGACCTTGGCGTGGTCGCCGGAAGTAAGGATTTCCGGGATGGTCCGGCCCTCGAACTCCTGCGGGCGGGTATATTGAGGGTATTCCAGTAGTCCTTCGGAAAAGCTCTCCTCGGTCCCCGAGGCCTGTTTTCCCATCACCCCCGGCAGGAGCCGGACACAGGCGTCGACCAGCACCATGGCGGCGACTTCGCCGCCGGACAGCACATAGTCCCCGATCGAGACCTCCTCGAGCTCCCGTGCCGCAATCACCCGCTCGTCGATGCCCTCGAACCGGCCGCAGACGATCAGCGGCCCGGGACCCGCCGCAAGCTCGGCGACCCGCGACTGGGTCAATGGCCGACCCCGCGGGCTCATCAGGAGCCTTGGTCGATCGTTTGGACCGGACTGGCCGGTATCGGCGGCGTCGATCGCCGCTGCCAGCACGTCGGCGCGCAGCACCATGCCGGGCCCGCCGCCGGCGGGCGTGTCGTCAACGCTGCGGTGGCGGTCGGTGGCCGATGCCCTGATGTCGCGGGCTTCCAGCGCCCACAGCCCGGAAGCCAGCGCCTTGCCCGCCAGACTGACGCCGAGCGGGCCCGGAAACATGTCCGGGAATAGCGTGAGGATGGTGGCGCGCCAGGGACTTTCAGAACAGGTCATTCAGAACCCATCACGTAAGCGTCGGAACGTCGTCGCCTTCAATTTCCTTGGGCAGTTCTATCACGACGCGGCCGCCCGCAAGGTCGACCGTCGGCACCACGGCATTGGTGAACGGCAGCAGCATCGTCGGGCCCTGCGGTGGTGCAATCTCGATGATGTCGCCGGCGCCGAAATTATGGATCGCGGTGACGCGGCCGAGCGGCTCGTTCGCGGCATTCACCGCGGCCAGCCCGATCAGATCGGCATGGTAATATTCGTCGTCGTCGGTCTCAGGCAGCTTGTCGCGCGCGATATAGAGCTCGATGCCGTTGAGGCGTTCGGCGTCCTCGCGGGTGGCGACGCCTTTGAACGTGGCGACCAGATGATCTTTCGCCTCGCGGGCATGCGTCAGCTCGAACTGGCGCGCGCCGTCCTTGGTCGTCAGCGGGCCGTAATCCCTCACGGCCAGCGGGTCTTCGGTAAACGTCCACAGTTTCACCGCGCCGCGCACGCCATGCGCGGCGCCGATCCGGGCGACACAAATCGGTGTTGCCACCGCCCCGCGCCGCTAACGCTTACGCCTTCGCGGCGGCTTCGGCGTTGGCCTTGCGCTCCTTGCGCGGCACGGCCTTTTCCGGGTTGTTGCGCGCGGCACGCTTCACGACACCGGCGGCATCGAGGAAGCGGGTGACGCGGTCGGAAGGCTGCGCGCCCTTGGCGAGCCAGGACTTGACCTTGTCCATGTCGAGCTTGAGGCGGGCTTCGTTGTCCTTCGGCAGCAGCGGATTGAAATGGCCGAGACGCTCGATGAAGCGGCCGTCGCGGGGAAAGCGCGAGTCGGCGACGACGACGTGATAGACCGGGCGCTTCTTGGTGCCTGCGCGAGCGAGGCGGATAACGACTGACATTGTATTCTCCGTAAGTTTGGTTTGATGTGATGAGAGTGAATTGATCGCGATTATTTCTTCTTGCCGGGGAAGCCGCCGAGGCCCGGCAGCGTCGGCTTGCCGCTGAGGCCCGTAAGCCCCGGCAAATTCGGCAGGCCCTGACGCAAGCCCACCGGAATATCCTTCGGCAGCGCGGGCATACCGCCGGGGCCAGCGCCACCAGGCATTTTCTCCGCCAGCGCCTTCATCTGTTCGGCCGACGGCATGCCGCCGCCGCCAAATCCCATCGCCTGCGCGATGCCGGCCATCGGGCCGCGCTTGCCTGAACCCATCGCCTTCATCATGTCGGCCATGTTCCGGTGCATCTTCAGGAGCTTGTTGACTTCCTCGACCTTGACGCCGGCGCCGGCCGCGATGCGCTTCTTGCGGCTGGCTTTCAGGAGGTCGGGGCTCTTGCGCTCCTGCCGCGTCATCGAATCGATCACCGCGACCTGACGCTTGATGATCTTGTCGTCGATCCCGGCGTTGGCGATCTGGTTCTTCATCTTGGCGATGCCGGGCATCATGCCCATCAGCCCGCTGATGCCGCCCATGTTCGCCATCTGCAGCAATTGCTCGCGCATGTCGGCCAGGTCGAACTGACCCTTGCGCATCTTTTCCGCGACACGCGCCGCCTTTTCAGCGTCGATATTCGCCGCCGCCTTTTCGACCAGCGACACCACGTCGCCCATGCCGAGGATGCGGCCGGCGATACGGCTGGGATGGAAATCTTCCAGCGCGTCGGTTTTTTCACCGGTGCCGATCAGCTTGATCGGCTTTCCCGTGACCGCGCGCATCGACAGCGCGGCGCCGCCGCGGCCATCGCCATCAACCCTCGTCAGCACGATGCCGGTCAGGCCAACGCGCTGGTCGAACGAGCGCGCAAGATTGACCGCGTCCTGGCCGGTGAGGGAATCCGCGACCAGCAGCACTTCATGCGGGCTGGCGACGGTTTTGATCTCCGCCGCTTCCGACATCATCTCTTCGTCGAGCGTGGTGCGGCCGGCGGTGTCGAGCAGCACGACGTCGTAGCCGCCGAGCTTGGCGGCTTCCAGCGCGCGTTTTGCAATTTGCGCCGGCTTCTGGCCGGCCACGATCGGCAGCGTCGGAATATCGAGATCGCGCCCGAGCACGGCGAGCTGCTCCATCGCCGCGGGGCGATAGATGTCGAGCGAGGCCATCAGCACCTTGCGCTTGTCGCGCTGGGTCATGCGGCGGGCGAGTTTTGCGGTGGTCGTGGTTTTGCCGGAGCCCTGCAGACCGACCATCATGATCGCGACCGGCGGCACCGCATTGAGATCGATGGTCTGGCCGTCAGCCCCGAGCGTGGCGACCAGTTCGTCATGGACGATCTTGACCACCATCTGGCCGGGTGTGACCGACTTGACGACGGTGGCGCCGATCGCCTGCTCGCGGACGCGGTCGATGAAGCTTCTGACGACGTCGAGCGAGACGTCGGCCTCGAGCAGCGCGCGGCGCACCTCGCGCATCGCGGCATCGACGTCCTTTTCGGACAGCGCACCGCGCCCCGTCAGCCGATCGAGTATCCCACCAAGCTTTTCCGACAGATTGTCGAACAATGCCGTTATCCTGTTGCTACCTCACCCTGAGGAGCAGGCGGAGCCTGCGTCTCGAAGGTGGCGGCGACCACCGTGGCCTCATCCTTCGAGACGCCGCTTCGCGGCTCCTCAGGGTGAGGGTCATCCAAACACTTTTGCGCCCGAGGGCGCATCGCGCTGTCGGGCGTTGGCCTCCGGTCTCAAGGGCCGGGCGGCGGGTCGAAAAGAACGTCTTTCCGAGAAGTGTGGGGGTTAAACGCCCGGAAGCCATCAAAGTCAAGGGGAAACTAGCCCAAAACGGCCTCGAACGTCGATTTAAGTCATTGAAACAAAACAATTTTATGCCGATTTGCCAGCGCGAAGTTGCGCGTTCTCTCCGCCGCGGGTTCCAACTTGCTCCGCGCACGCCATATAACGCCCCGTGCCCTTCTCTCCCGCTCTATGTGATCGCGCCCGTGCCCATTACCCGCCGCCGTGTTTTTGCAGTCCTCGCCGGTCTCGGCCTGGCCGCCGGTGCGCCGTCTGTCTGGATGTCCCGCATGAAAACCTATGACGGCCCTGCTTCCGATCATTTCGACGGCCTGACCTTCTTCGATCCGGATGGTTCGCCGCCGAAATCATTGGCCGAGGTGCTGCGCTGGCAGTTCCTTGGCAGAGGGGAGCGCGCGAGCTGGCCGGATTGGGTGCCGAGCCCGCATACCGACACACCGCCGCACCGCGTCGAAGGCAACAAGGTGCGGCTGTCGTTTGTGGGCCATGCGAGCTGGCTGATCCAGACCGGTGGCCTCAACATTCTCGTCGATCCGGTGTGGTCGATGCGGGCTTCGCCATTCAGCTGGGCTGGGCCGAAGCGGCACAACGATCCCGGTATCGCGTTCGACGCATTGCCGAAGATCGATGTCGTGCTGGTGTCGCACGGCCATTACGACCATCTCGATCTGGCGACGCTGTCGAGGCTCGCGAAAGTGTTTTCGCCGCGCGTGATCACGCCGCTCGGCAATGACGTCACCATGCGCGACGCGGATGACGCGATCAAAGTCGAAGCGTTCGACTGGAAGGATCGCGTCGAACTCGGCAACGGCATTGCCGTGACACTGGTGCCGACGCGTCATTGGTCGGCGCGCGGGCTGTTCGACCGCAACAAGGCGCTGTGGGCGAGCTTTGTGCTGGAGACGCCGGCCGGCAAACTCTACATCGTCTGCGATTCCGGCTACGGCGACGGCAAGCATTTTCGCCGGGTCGCCGAAGCACATGGCCCGCTGCGGCTGGCGATCCTGCCCATCGGCGCCTATGAGCCGCGCTGGTTCATGCGCGACCAGCACATGAACCCGTCGGACGCCGTGAAGGCATTGGCCGATTGCGGCGCGCAGACCGCGCTGGCGCATCATCACGGCACGTTCCAGCTCACCGACGAAGCGATCGACGCGCCGGTGACGGCATTGGGCGAGGCGCTGGATGAAGCGAAAATTCCGCGCGAGCGGTTTGCGGCGCTGAAACCCGGGCAGGTATTCGAGGTTTAGTCGCCGCGCTAATTATCTCGTCGTCCCGGCCAAGCAAGCGTAGCGAGCGCTGAGCCGGGACCCATAACCACCGACCTGAGTATTGAAAAAGGCAGGAGCTCCAGCTTGCCCTAACCACAGAGCCCTGTGGTTATGGGTCCCGGCTCAAGGCCGGGACGACGATCAGTTATTCCTTCGGCTTGATCGCCCAGGACACGCTCACCGAAACCGATAGCGTCTCTTCGCCTGGCGCCACCGGCGCGGATGCAGCCATGCCGCCGGCGACTTTGCTGCGGAACATCGGGCTGGGCGCGCCCTCCTCGGAGATGCTGATCGGTTCGCCGAGCGTTACGCCGGCAGCCTTGGCGTAGATTTGCGCTTTGCGGCGCGCGTCGGCGATTGCCTGCTCGCGCGCTTCGTCGAGCAGTTTTGAAGCCTGCGTAACCACGAAATTGATGCCGCCGACTTCGTTGGCGCCGGCGCCGACCAATACGTCGATGATGCTGGCGACCTTGGTGACGTCGCGCAGCTTGATGGTAACGCGGTTGCTGGCGCGATAGCCGGAAATCACCGCAGGTCCAGTCCGGTTCGGGTTGGGCGGATATTGCGGCTGCAGCGACAGCCGCGAGGTCTGGTAATCCGTCTCCTCGATCCCGGCGCCTTTCAGCGCCAGCAGCACCTTGCCCATCGCCGCGTTGTTCGCCTCCGACGCCTCGCGCGCGGTCTTTGCTTCGGTAGTCACGCCACCATCGATCCGCGCCTGATCCGGCGGCACCGAGACATTGGCTTCGCCGGTCACGGAGATGGCGGGCGGCGGCACCGTCTGCGCCAGCGCGGGCGTGGCCAGCAGCGCGACACCGGCGGCGGCGAGAGCGAGTACCTGTTTCATGTCTTTCACTTCAGCGGCACATAGACGTTGATCACCAGCTTGTCCTCCGCGGTCTTCAAGGGATCGGTGATGTATTCCTCGACGAAGGTGTCTTTTGCTTCAAGTTTCTTGTCGTCGAGGTGATTGGTGATCGCCTCATAGGTGTTGTCCATGTTGTCGTAGGAGCCGCGATGGACAAACTTCAGGGCTTTGCCCTCGGGCGATTTGCCGATGCTCATGTCCTTGGTCAGGTTCTTCGGCTCCTGGTCGACTGGAATTTCGGCCAGGAACGTAAAGCCGCTGTCGTCGGTCGAGGTGTAGACGATCATCGCATTGCCCGCGGCCTTGATGCCCTGCTTGTCGAGCAGCGCGGTCAGCGCCTTGAATGAATCGATCAGCGTGTCGAACGCCGAGTCCCAATTGGCGGTGCCCTTCATGACCACCACCTTTTTGGGCTCCAGCGTGAATTGCTCGCCGAAGGGGTCAGCGGTCTGAACGGTCGCGGCGGGGGGCGTGGCCGGCGTCTGGGCGGCCGCGGGTGGCGGCGAAGGGGCAACCGACGGGCTTGCCACCGGCGCCGGGGAGGTTGCCGGTGCCGGGGGCGCGGATGCCGCGGGCGCTTCCGCCGGAGCAGGGGAAGCCGAAGCGGCGGGCACCGGTGCCGCGGAAGGGCTGGCGGACGGAGAGGCGGCAGGCGCCGGCGATTGCGCCAGCGCGGCGCCGCCCCACGCGATTGCCAGCGTCGCGACCAGCGCGGCCATGGCCGAGCGGAAAGGGCTGATACGGTTCATTTTAGGCATTCTCCATCCATCCCCAAGCGGTCGCGGTATGTCCCGTCACGCCCGCAAAGACGCCGCCATCCCTAACACGCAAGCTTCGCCTTCGTCCCATGACAGATGCGTCATGCGCCCCTGCGCACTAGGCAATCGGCCACCATTCGCCATATAAGCAGGCAGAAATTGGGAAATTCCATGAGCGCGCTGGCCAATCAGGCATTCGCCAAGATGAACGGTATCGGCAACGAAATCGTCGTGGTCGATCTGCGCGACAAGCCGGCCAAGGTGACGGCGGAGGAGGCGCGCGCCGTCGCCTCGCCCGCCGGCGTGCCCTATGACCAGTTGATGGTATTGCAGCCGCCGCGGCTGGAGGGTACCGAGGCCTTCATCCGCATCTACAACAATGACGGCTCGGAGGCCGGCGCCTGCGGCAACGGCATGCGCTGCGTGGTGCGGCGGCTGTTCGAGAAGACCGGCCAGACGGCCGTGACCTTCGAAACCCGCTCGGGCCTGCTGAATTGCTGGCAGGGGCCGCAGCCCGATCTCTACACGGTCGACATGGGCGCGCCAAAATTCGGCTGGCAGGAAATTCCGCTCGCCGAAGAGTTTCGCGACACGCGTTACATCGAACTGCAGGTCGGGCCGATCGACGCGCCGATCCTGCATTCGCCGTCGGTCGTCAGCATGGGCAATCCGCACGCGATCTTCTGGGTCGACGACGTCAACGCCTACGACCTCGAGCGCTTCGGACCACTGTTGGAAAATCATCCCATCTTCCCCGATCGCGCCAACATCACGCTCGCCCAGATCGTCGATCGCGATCACATCACGATGCGCACCTGGGAACGCGGCGCCGGCCTGACCAGGGCCTGCGGCTCGGCTGCCTGCGCCACCGCGGTTGCGGCGGCGCGGCTGAAGCGCACCAACCGTGTCGTTGAAATGACGCTGCCGGGCGGCAAGCTCTCGATCGAATGGCGTGAGCGCGACGATCATGTGCTGATGACCGGCACGGCCGATTTCGAATATGAAGGCCGCTTCGATCCGGCGCTGTTCGCCAGCGTCGCATGAGCGTCGACGTCCTTACGTTTGGCTGCCGCCTCAACGCGTTCGAATCCGAAGTGATCCGGCACGAGGCCGAGAATGCCGGCCTTTCCGATACCGTGGTCATCAACAGCTGCGCCGTCACCAACGAGGCAGTCGCGCAAGCGCGGCAATCGATCCGGCGGCTGAAGCGCGAGCGGCCCAATGCGCGCATCGTCGTCACCGGCTGCGCGGCGCAGACGCAGCCTGAAATGTTTGCCGGCATGGCGGAAGTCGATCGTGTCGTCGGCAATGACGAGAAGATGCGCGGCGAGGCCTGGCGCAGCGCGCGTGCCGCGTTCGATACCGGATTTGGCGTCGAGGCCAGCGAGAAGATCGCGGTCGCCGACATCATGGCGGTCACCGAGATGGCTCCGCATTTGCTGGAAGGTTTTCAGAGCGGCCTGCCACGGGTATTCGTGCAGGTGCAGAACGGCTGCGACCACCGCTGCACCTTCTGCATCATTCCCTACGGCCGCGGCAATTCGCGCTCGGTGCCGATGGGAGCTGTTGTCGAGCAGGTCCGCGCGCTGGTCGAACGCGGTCATGCCGAGATCGTGCTGACCGGCGTCGATCTCACCAGCTACGGCGCCGATTTGCCGGGCACGCCAAAACTCGGCCAACTGACAAAGCAGATTTTGCGGCATGTGCCGGAACTGAAGCGTTTGCGGATTTCATCGATCGACTCGATCGAAGCTGATCGCGATCTGCTCGGCGTCATTGCGGATGATGAGCGCCTGATGCCGCATCTGCATCTGTCGCTGCAGTCCGGCGACGATCTGATTCTGAAGCGGATGAAGCGACGGCATTCACGCGCAGATGCCATCGAATTCTGCGCGCAGGTGCGGCGGCTGCGGCCGGACATCGCGCTCGGCGCCGACATCATCACGGGCTTTCCGACCGAGACGGAAGAGATGTTCGCGCGTTCGCAGGATCTGGTCGAGGAATGCGGTCTCACCTTCCTGCACGTGTTTCCTTACTCAAAACGCCCGGGCACGCCGGCTTCGCGGATGCCGCAGGTCGCGGGCGAGGCGATCAAGGAACGGGCGAAGCGCTTGCGTGCGACGGGTGAGGCGGCGTTGCGAAAGAGGCTGGCGTCGGAGATCGGCGCGACGCGACAGGTGCTGATCGAGAGCGGCAGGCAGGGGCGGACGGAGCATTTCCTGCCCGTTGCCATCAATGGTGAAATGCCGGGCGCGGTGCGGGCGCTGACGATGATAGGACATGATGGTGCTCGGATGACGGGACGCTAGGCAAACATGGCTTTTGCTGTGAGCCTGCATTTCAATTCTGAAATGGCGGACGCTATTTCGGCGCGCTGAGCGCTGCTTGCAAATGCGGGCGTATCAAGTTCGATGCCTGATCTCAGGTTCGCGCCGCATGTGACATTGGCCGTTTATGACGATCTGGTGGTAGAGGCGGCGGTCGCTTCGCTTGATCGGATCTTCGGCAATGCCGACCAGATCACCGTCACCTTGACTGATTTCTCGACGTTTGGTGCCGGCAGCGGCGTTTGTTACGCGGCCTTGGCTTCTTCGCTTGACCTGATGCGCTTACATGCGACGATCATTGGTGCCCTCGGCGAAACCTGCAGGCCACATTATCAAACGGGGCGCTGGACACCTCATTGTACCCTGGCGACGGGCATGACGGATGCAGGATTGGAGCGGGCGAAAGGTCTACTTCAATCGGATTGGCGTCCGCTTGCGGGCGTGTTCAAGGCGGCGACGCTGGTCGAGTTCGTGCCGGTTGTTGAACTCAAGCGCTGGACCTTGGCCGCTACTCCCCGTTCCACCCACACGCCCTGAGTCGCTCGCGCATATGCTCCGGCGCCGGCGCCACCACGCGAACCGGTTCCTTGTTCCTTGAAATCGGAATCACGATCTCGCGGGAATGCAGATGCAGGCGCGGCTCGCCGAAGCGGGGGCCGTTGCCGTAGATGTTGTCGCCGACGATCGGCCAGCCCGTGGCCGATGTGTGCACGCGCAATTGATGGGTGCGGCCGGTGACCGGTTCCAGCTCTAACCAGGCGAGGCCATTGCCGCGGCCGCGCACCTTCCAGTTTGTGACGGCTTTTTGACCGTCCGGATCCGGCTTCTGCCACCAGCCACGCTCGACGTTGAGCCGGCCGAGCGCCATGTCGATGGTGCCTTCATCTTCGGAAGGTCCGCCTTCCACGACGGCCCAGTAGGTCTTGCCGATCTTGCCGTGCTTGAATAACAGCCCGAGCGAGGCCGTGGCCTTGCGATGGCGTCCCAGCACGAGACAGCCGGAGGTATCCTTGTCGAGGCGGTGCGCGAGCACCGGCGGCCGCGGCAGGCCGAATCGCAACCCGTCGAACGAGGTTTCCAGGTTGGCGCCGCCCTTGGGGCCGCGATGCACCGGCAGGCCGCAGGGCTTGTCGATGACCAGCATCAGCCCGTCGCGGTGGAGCACGCGAGCCTGGATTTCTTCCGCGGTCAGGTCGGGGACCTCAGGGGATGCCCCGCCAATATCAATGGATTGGTTGTGGCTTTCGTTCATGGCGCGAAACCGCTAACACACGTCCGACATGAGCGATACCACTCCTGGAACTCCAAAACTGAGCTGGTGGCGGCGGCTTTCGAGCGGCCTGAAGCGAACCTCGAGTTCGATCGGGTCAGCCGTTGCCGACCTCGTCATCAAACGCAAGCTCGACCGCGCCATGCTCGATGATATCGAGGATGTGCTGCTGCGCGCCGATCTCGGCACCGAGGTCGCGGTGCGGATCGCGGACGCCGTCGGCGCCGGCCGCTACGACAAGGCGATCTCGGCGGATGAGGTCAAGGCGGTGGTCGCGACCGAGGTCGAGAAGGTGCTGGCGCCGGTGGCCAAGCCGCTGGTGATCGACGCCGCTCAAAAACCGTTCGTCATTCTCGTGGTTGGCGTCAACGGTTCCGGCAAGACCACCACCATCGGCAAGCTGGCGGCGAAACTGAGCGCCGAGGGCCGCAAGATGATGCTGGCGGCCGGCGACACGTTCCGCGCCGCCGCGATCGAGCAATTGAAGGTCTGGGGCGAGCGGACCAAATCGCCTGTGATCGCGGGCGCGCAGGGGTCTGATTCAGCGGGCCTCGCCTTCAATGCGCTGACCGCAGCGAAAGAACAGAACGTCGACGTGCTGCTGGTCGATACTGCCGGGCGATTGCAGAACAAGGCCGAGCTGATGAAGGAGCTCGAAAAAGTCGTCCGCGTCATCAAGAAGGTCGATGCCTCGGCCCCGCATGCGGTGCTGCTGGTGCTCGACGCCACGGTGGGACAAAATGCGCTGTCGCAGGTCGAGGCTTTTCATCGTACCGCAGGCGTCACCGGCCTTGTGATGACCAAGCTCGACGGCACCGCGCGGGGCGGCATCCTGGTGGCGCTGTCGGAGAAATTCAAACTGCCGGTGCACTTCATCGGCGTCGGCGAAGGCGTCGACGATCTGGCGCCGTTCACCGCGCGGGACTTTGCGAACGCGATTGCAGGAATCGAGGCATGACCCCGAAAAGTGGGAGCCGGTTTTCGGAAAAGGTCATGCCTCAAACAAAGAGCGCAAGTTGATGGACAAGACCCAGCCGCATCCGCTGTTCAAGCTTGCGACCGAACTCGGTCCGCTGATCGTGTTCTTTGTCGCCAACGCCAAATTCGGTCTGTTCGTCGCCACCGCCGCTTTCATGGTGGCGATCATCGCCGCGATGATCGCGTCCTATGTGGTGACCAGGCATGTGCCCATGATGGCGATCGTCACCGCCGTCATCGTCATCGTGTTCGGCACGCTGACCCTGGTGCTGCATGATGAGACCTTCATCAAGATGAAGCCGACCATCATCTACGGCCTGTTCGCCGCGATCCTCGGCGGCGGCCTGTTGTTCGGCCGTTCCTTCATCGCCGTCATGTTCGATCAGGTGTTCAACCTGACGCCGCAGGGCTGGCGCATCCTCACCATGCGCTGGACGCTGTTCTTTTTCGCAATGGCGCTTCTGAACGAATTCATCTGGCGCACCCAGTCGACCGACTTCTGGGTCGGCTTCAAGGTGTTCGGCGTGATTCCGCTGACGATGATCTTTGCGATCGCCCAGATGCCGCTGACCAAGCGCTATCATCTGGAGCCGGCCTCGCTGGAAGCCAGCGAAGCGGACGCGGGAGATGTGAGGAAGGGCTGAGAGTTAGTGTCCTGGACGCGGTGCAGCGTTCTTTACGATGCACCGCAGAGCCGGGACCCATCTATCCGTTTGAGCCGATCTATCCGTTAGAGTGGGCCCCGGCTCTGCAGCGCACCGCAAGAGCGCTGCGCTGCGTCCGGGGCACGATAACCAATCAGCTCTTTTGCTTGGCGATCACCTGGTCCTTGATCTTGTCGTAGGTCGCCTGCGGGACGATGTTCTTGTGCACCAGATCGTCCTTGCCCTTGTAGGGACGGCCGGCGACGATCTTGGCGGAATAGGCCTTGCCAATCCCCGGCAGCGCTTCGAGCTGGTCGACGGTCGCCGAATTGATGTCGAGCAGTTCGGCCTTCGGGGCCGGCGCCATCTTCGACTCCTGGGCCTTCGGCGCGGGAGCCATCTTGCTGTCGGATTTGGTCGCGGGCTGCGCGGTCTGGGCCATCGACGGGGTTGCCGTCATCAGGCCAACCGTGAGCGCAGTTGCGAGAAGAGAAGCGAGCGTGAAATGACGCATAGAAGTGTCCCTCCAAGGACGGTTTAAGTAACGCCATCAAGCTAGCTTCGAATTCGTGGCGGCGCCATGGCCGGCAAATGAACGGCAGATAAAAGCTGGAAATTATTTATCCCTCGTCATTCCCCGATGCGCAATTGCGCATCTGAGGGCGAGCGAAGCGAGAGCCCGGAATCCATCAGATCGCAAGTCGCGTCGACAAATTGGGCTCGCGCCAAGGCGCGCCCCGGAATGACGGCCGGAGCTAACTCCCCGCTCGCAACGCCTTCTCGATCTCGGCCTTCAGCACGGTATCGACATTGGCTGGCGTGATCGGCCCGACCAGTTTGTAGACGATGGTGCCTTCGCGGCCGACCACGAAGGTTTCAGGCACGCCATAGACGCCCCATTCGATCGAGCCGCGGCCATTGCTGTCGGCGCCGACCATGCTGAACGGGTTGCCGTAGCGGCCGAGGAAGCGGCGGGCGTTGTCGGGCGAATCCTTGTAGTTGATGCCGACGATCTGCAGCCGCTTGTCCTTGGCCAGAGCGGTGAGCAGCGGCATCTCGTCATGGCATGGTACGCACCAGGACGCCCAGACGTTGACGACGCTGACCTTGCCCTTGAAGGCCGCCGGGTCGAGCCCGGGAACGGCGATGCCGTTGTCGACCAGGCCTGCCAGCGCCGGCAGCGCGGTCTGCGGCGCCGGGCGGCCGATCAAAGCGGATGGAATTTTCGAAGGATCGCCGCCGTGCAGCCGCAGCAGGAACAGCCCGGCGACCGCCATGAAGCCGATCAGCGGCAGCGTCACCAGCCAGCGCCGGCTTTGCCGCGGTGCGTCAGATGCCGCCGGCCCGCTCATCTGATATCCGCCGCACTGCGGCCGGAGCGCCGGGTGATGCCGCTGGCCTCGAGCTCGCGCAGGCGCGCCTTCTGGCGGCGAAAATCGATGGCGATCCAGGTAATCAGGATCGCGACCACCGCGGCGACCAGCGCATAGGACGTCACGATGAAGGAGGCATAGGGACCGAGCGCCATCACGCGGCCTGTTGGCTGGCTTGCATGATCTGCAAGCTGCGCACGCGGCGGCGCAGGATCTCGTTGCGCATCGCCGCCAGATGCAGCGTGACGAACAGCAGCGAAAATCCAACCGCCATCACCAGCAACGGAATCAGGAAGGCGCGGTCGAGCGTGGAGCCTCCCATGCGAAGCACCGAGGCCGGCTGATGCAGCGTGTTCCACCAGTCGACCGAGAATTTGATGATCGGCAAATTGAGCGCGCCGACCAGTGTGAGGATCGCCGCCGCCCGCGCCGCGCGCGAGGGATCGTCCACCGCGCGCCACAGCGCGATCAGGCCGAGATACATCAGGAACAGGATCAGCACCGAGGTGAGCCGCGCATCCCATTGCCAATAGGTGCCCCACATCGGCCGGCCCCATAGCGAGCCCGTGACCAGCGCGAGAAATGTGAAGGCGGCGCCGATCGGGGCGGCGGCTTTCGCAGCGACGTCGGCGAGCGGATGCCGCCACACCAGCGTGCCCAGCGCCGCAAGGCTCATGACGCCCCACACGAACATCGACAGCCAGGCGTTGGGCACGTGGATGAACATGATTTTGACGGTGGCGCCCTGCTGATAATCGTCGGGTGCCATTGCTGCCTGGTACAAGCCGATGAGCAGCAGGATCGCGGTCGCGCCCGCCAGCCACGGCAATATGCGCCCCGTCAGCGACAGGAATTTGGTGGGGTTGGCGAGGTCGATCAACGTCATGGGCATCCTGATAATCGTCGGCGGCGGGGCAGGCAATGCGGCTTGTTCTGTTCCATCAAGTGTTGATCGGCATCAAACTATCTAGTCCAGCCCGTGCCGCAGGCTGGCGGCTGCGGCAAACGGTCCGATCACGAAACTGACCAGCGAGATCGCGCACAGGATCGAGAACGGCGTTCCAAACGGCAGCGGCCCCGATATCGCGGCCTGCGACGCTGCGACGCCGAAAATCAGCACCGGGATCGACAGCGGCAGCACCAGCACCGCAAGCAACAACCCGCCGCGATGCAGCGTCACCGCCAGGGCGGCGCCGATCATGCCGATAAAAGTCAGCGCCGGCGTTCCCACCAGCAGCGTCAGCGCCACGGCCGAGGTCGCGGTGGCGTCGAGATTGAGCATCAGCCCAAGCACGGGGGTCGCGATGATCAGCGGCAGCCCGGCGGCGAGCCAGTGCGCCAGCGCTTTGGCGGCACAGGCCAGTTCCAGCGGCGTCCGGCCCATCACGATCAGATCGAGCGAGCCGTCCTCGTGATCTGCCGTGAACAGACGGTCGAGCGTCAGCAGACTGGCCAGCAGCGCGCCGAGCCAGAGAATGGAGGGCCCGAGCCGCGTCAGCAGCGCCAGGTCGGGCCCGAGTGCAAACGGCATCAGCACGGTGACGGTCAGGAAGAACAGCACGCCGATCAGCGCGCCGCCGCCGACGCGCAGCGCGATCCTGATATCCCGTCGAATCAGCACGGCAAGGGCGGTCATTCCGGCGCTCGCAATGGCTGCATGCGGTGTGCAATCCGCTGTGACGGCGTACACCGGTAGCTCCCTCCCCCCTTGCGGGGGAGGGCGGGGGAGAGGGGTAGCTCCGGAAATGGTGTCTGAGGGGGGCTATTGTCGCAGGTCGAACGGAGAGAGCACGTCGTGGGATACCTCTCTCCCTGACCTCGAGAGCGAGCTTCGCTCGCCTCGGACCCCGCAAGGGGGGAGGGAACGGAGAGAGTTGTACCAAGAGGCGAGAAGCTCAGCGCACTCACTGCCCGCCCCCCATCCGCAATTCGTCCGCCTCGATCCCGAGCGGCGCATGGGTGGCCGCGACGATGATGCCGCCGCGCGCGAGGTGATCGCGCATCAGGCCCGCGAACAGATCCTGCCCGGCGGCGTCGAGCGCCGAGGTCGGCTCGTCCAATAGCCAGACCGGCCGCCGCACCGCGAGCAGCCGGGCGATCGACAACCGGCGCCGTTGGCCGGCCGACAGATACGCCGCCGGCAGATGCGTCGCGTGCGCGAGCCCCACCTTGGCGAGGCTTTCGTTGGGATCGCTGGCGTCCCCGCCCAGAAAATCCCGCCAGAACGACAGGTTCTCCAGCACGCTGAGCGCGGGCTTCAGTGCGTCGCGATGGCCGAGATAATGGGCCTGCTCGGGCAGCGTTAGTTCATCAGCGCCGCCTTCCAGCGCGACCGATCCGCCTGCCGGCACCAGCAAGCCCGCGATCAGCCGCAGCAGCGACGTCTTGCCGGACCCGTTGGGGCCGATGACGGCGAGCGCTTGGCTAGAAGCGGCCTCGAAATCGAGCCCGGAAAACACCGCGCGCCCGCTCCGCACACAATCGATCTGACGTCCTGTGAGCCGCATCTTGCCTCGTTACGGCCCTTCAGAAAACCTTGGGGTACCGCATCAGAATTTTTGGGTCGCGCAATGCTGCAGCACGATCGTGGTTGTGGCGGCGCATCTAGAAAGATTCTATAAGCCCGGAACTTGATGCAGCACACAACCGGCGGCCGCAAGCCGGTAAGCCGACCGCGCTGACGGTGTTTAAATACCCCTTGCCGGGTATAACTGAGAATTGGGATTTCCTGACAATGACCTCGCTCGACAGCTTCAAATGCCGCAAGACCCTCAAGGTCGGTGGCAAGACCTACGTGTATTACAGCCTGCCCGCCGCCGAGAAGAACGGTCTGAAGGGAATTTCCAAGCTTCCCTATTCGATGAAGGTGCTGCTGGAAAACCTGCTGCGTTTTGAAGACGATCGCACGGTCAAGAAGGCCGACATCATCGCGGTGTCGAAATGGCTGAAGACCCGCAAGCTCGAGCATGAAATCTCGTTTCGCCCCGCCCGCGTGCTGATGCAGGATTTCACCGGCGTGCCGGCGGTGGTCGATCTCGCCGCGATGCGCAACGCAATGCAGGCGCTCGGCGGCGACGCCGCAAAGATCAATCCGCTGGTGCCGGTCGACCTCGTCATCGACCACAGCGTGATCGTCAACTTCTTCGGTGACAACAAGGCGTTCGGCAAGAACGTGGTCGAGGAATACAAGCAGAACCAGGAGCGCTACGAGTTCCTGAAGTGGGGCCAGAAGGCGTTCACGAATTTCTCGGTGGTGCCGCCCGGCACCGGCATCTGCCACCAGGTCAATCTCGAATACCTCGCCCAGACGGTGTGGACCCGCAAAGAGAAGATGACGGTCGGCAGGAAGACCGGCACGTTCGAAGTCGCCTATCCCGACACGCTGGTCGGCACCGATTCGCACACCACGATGGTCAACGGTCTTGCCGTGCTGGGCTGGGGCGTTGGCGGCATCGAGGCAGAAGCTGCGATGCTCGGCCAGCCGCAGTCGATGCTGCTGCCCGAAGTGATCGGCTTCAAGCTCAAGGGCCAGATGAAGGAAGGCGTCACCGCCACCGATTTGGTGCTGACCGTGACGCAGATGCTGCGCAAGCAGGGCGTGGTCGGAAAGTTCGTCGAATTCTACGGCCCCGGCCTTGATTATCTGTCGGTCGCGGACAAGGCGACGATCGGCAACATGGCGCCGGAATATGGCGCGACCTGCGGCTTCTTTCCGGTCGACGCCGCGACCATCGATTATCTGAAAACCTCTGGCCGCAAGGCCGATCGGGTCAAGCTGGTCGCGGCCTACGCCAAGGCGCAGGGCCTGTTCCGCACCGCCAAATCGGCCGATCCCGTGTTCACGGAAACGCTGACGCTCGATCTTGCCGACGTGGTGCCCTCGATGGCCGGACCGAAGCGCCCCGAAGGCCGCGTCGCACTTCCGGCGGTCGCCTCGGGCTTCTCCGCAGCGATGACCACCGAATACAAGAAGGCGGCGGATGCCTCGCATCGCTTCGCCGTCGAGAGCCGCAAGTTCGACCTCGGCCATGGCGACGTCGTGATCGCGGCGATCACCTCCTGCACCAACACGTCAAATCCGAGCGTGCTGATCGGCGCGGGCCTGCTGGCGCGCAACGCCGCCGCCAAGGGCCTGAAGGCCAAGCCATGGGTCAAGACCTCGCTGGCGCCGGGCAGCCAGGTGGTCGCGGAATATCTGTCCAATTCCGGACTGCAACTCGATCTCGACAAGGTCGGCTTCAACCTGGTCGGCTTCGGCTGCACCACCTGCATCGGCAATTCCGGCCCGCTGCCGGAGGATATTTCGAAGTCGATCAACGACAATGGCATCGTCGCCGCCGCCGTGTTGTCGGGTAACCGCAATTTCGAAGGCCGCGTGTCGCCGGATGTGCAGGCGAATTATCTCGCCTCGCCGCCGCTGGTCGTCGCCTATGCGCTGGCCGGCACCGTGACCAAGGACCTTTCGGTCGAGCCGATCGGCGAAGGCAAGGACGGCAAGCCGGTGTTCCTGAAGGACATCTGGCCGACCACCAAGGAAATCAACGCCTATATGAAGAAGTTCGTCACCGCGACGATCTTCAAGAAGCGCTACGCCGACGTGTTCAAGGGCGATACCAACTGGCGCAAGATCAAGACGGTCGAGAGCGAGACCTACCGCTGGAACATGAGCTCGACCTATGTGCAGAACCCGCCCTACTTCGAAGGCATGAAGAAAGAACCGGAACCGATCGTCGACGTGGTCGATGCGCGGATTCTGGCGATGTTCGGCGACAAGATCACCACCGACCACATCTCGCCGGCCGGTTCGATCAAGCTGACCTCTCCGGCCGGAAAGTATCTGTCGGAGCATCAGGTGCGTCCGGCCGACTTCAACCAGTACGGCACGCGGCGCGGCAACCATGAGATCATGATGCGCGGCACTTTCGCAAATATCCGCATCAAGAACTTTATGCTCAAAGGCGCTGATGGAAATATTCCGGAAGGCGGATTGACAAAGCATTGGCCCGACGGCGAGCAGATGTCGATCTACGACGCGGCGATGAAGTACCAGGCCGAGCAGGTGCCGCTGGTGGTGTTCGCCGGCGCCGAATACGGCAACGGCTCGTCGCGTGACTGGGCGGCGAAGGGCACCAGGCTACTCGGCGTCCGCGCGGTGATCTGCCAGAGCTTTGAGCGCATCCATCGCTCCAACCTGGTCGGCATGGGCGTGCTGCCGCTGACCTTCGAGGACGGCCAGTCCTGGACATCGATCGGGCTGAAGGGCGACGAGAAGGTGACGATCCGCGGCCTGCAGGGCGATTTGAAGCCGCGCCAGAAGCTGACCGCGGAAATCGTGTCCGGCGACGGGTCGCTGCAGCGCGTTTCGCTGCTCTGCCGCATCGATACGCTCGACGAACTCGACTACTACCGCAACGGCGGTATTCTGCACTATGTGCTGCGCAAGCTTGCGGCTTGAGTTCTGTTTTGATGCGTTTCTTCACGCGAAGGCGTATCCACCACCGGATCAAGTCCGAGGGCATACTTCGCTTGAAAACGCCCTGAAACGCGGATTTGTGATCGGTGGCTCACTGCTACGTGAGTAGCGACCGGGAAGAAGGCGGCCTATGAAAAGGCCGCTTTCTTGCGTCTGGGGTGCGCGCTTAGGGATAGAAAATCATGCCCCGTACAAATACGGATAGAAATCGCCGGGACCGGTTCGCAGTATGACAGCGATGATGGCCAATAGTTCGATTTCGCGATGGTCGAGTGCGCTTGGCGTCTGTGCCATCGTCGCGATTATCCGTCCCGCTCATGCCGACCCGCGCGCGGTCGTCGAGCTGTTCACCTCGCAAGGCTGCTCGTCGTGCCCGCCGGCCGACGAGATCATTGGCGAGCTCGCCAAGGACCCCAACGTGATCGCGCTGAGCATGCCGATCGAATATTGGGATTATCTGGGCTGGAAGGATACGCTGGCGGACTCGCGCTTCAGCGCGCGCCAGAAAGCCTATTCGCAAATGCGTGGCGATCGCGACGTCTACACGCCGCAGGTCATCGTCAACGGTTCGGCGAAGGTGGTCGGCAGCGATCGTGCAGGCATCGACAGCGCAATCCAGCACACCCAGAAAGCCGCCGGCGTGATGTCGGTACCGGTGACGATGACGTTGTCCGGCAAGCACATCAACGTGTCGGTGGCGGCGAGCAACGCGCCGACTTCATCGCAGGGCGAAGTCTGGATTTGCTCGGTCTCGAAGGCGGTGCCGATCTCGATCGGGCGCGGCGAAAACCGCGGCCGCCAGGTCACCTACTACAATGTGGTGCGCAACATCCTGAAGGTCGGGGACTGGAACGGCAATTCCGGAAGCTGGACCGTTCCGCTTGAAAACATCTCCCGCGATGGCGTCGATGCCGCGGTCGTCTATGTCCAGGACGGCAATCGCGAAAAGCCCGGCCCGATGCTGGGCGCGGCCTACACGCCGCTGCGCTGATTTCGGATTTCTCGCGCCACCCAAGCTGTCGTCGCCCGACAACGTAGTCTGCCTTGCGCAGACTACGTAAACTTGTCTGCGCTTCGGGCGATCCAGTAGTCCGAAAAACCAGCGATATATCTCGCCGCCGCGGCGTACTGGGCCCCCGCTTTCGCGGAGGACGACAGCAGAAATTGTGGGGCGCTTTGCGCGGATCCGGTGGAATGCTCCGCAATGACGATGCACCCCCCAAAAGAAAAAGGACCAACTCTCGTTGGCCCAGTGCGGGAGAAAGCTCCCCTGCGAACAGACCCGATCCCGACGACCCCGGGGGGCTGGGGGCTGAGGAATCCGGAACCGAAAGGACCGGGTCAACGCAGGATTCACTTGTCGCAAGCCAGCGGGGCGGGCGATGGGCGGAAGTGGGGCAGCAATATGATTCCTCTAACGTTCCCGTGACTCGGTATTTCCGGTGTTGCCGCACGGCCCGTCGCGGTTTTCCGCCGCAATTTCAAAGGGCCTTGCGGTGCCCGGCGGTTAGCGCGATCATGTCATTGTCATGATCCGAAAGTGGGACCGGGTTTTAGTGGGGACCGGTTTTTTCGGAACAAGATCATGCCGGAGACGACAGGAGGCGCTCGATGAGTTCGATGTCGGAGGACACTGATCCAAGCGGGAGTCGCGCGGTGGCGCGTACCGCCACTGCAAGTCCGCTGCCGAATAGCGTTACGTTCAATCGCCTGGAGCTCAATCGCATCCTCAATCTGTACGGCCGCATGGTCGCCGATGGCGAGTGGCGCGACTATGCCATCGACTTCCTGAAGGACCGCGCGGTGTTTTCGGTGTTCCGCCGCGCCTCCGAAGTACCGATCTATCGCATCGAGAAGGATCCGCGGCTGGCGCGCAAGCAGGGCATGTACAGCGTGATCTCGGCGACCGGGCTGATCCTGCGCCGCGGCCATGAGCTTGAGCGCGTGCTGCTGGTGATCGATCGCAAGCTGGCGGTTGTGTAGCGCGGTCTCGTAGCCCGGATGAGCGCAGCGACATCCGGGGCCAGTGCCTCGACGACTCCCGGATTTCGCGTCGCTCATCCGGCCTACGATTCTAGGCCTTCGAATCCGCGGGCACCGTCGTGGCGCCTTCGCCAAGCGCGCGCTGCATCATCACCGTGTCCAGCCAGCGTCCGAATTTGAGACCGACGCAGGGGTGCGTCCCGATCATCTGGAAGCCGGTCTTGGTGTGGACGCCGATCGAGCCGGCGTTGGCGGAATCGCCGATGACGGCGATCATTTGCCGGTAGCCCCGCGCTTCGCATTCGGCGATCAGCCGCTGCAGCAGCAACAGGCCGATGCCGCGGCGGTGGGTCGCCGGCTGCAGATAGACCGAGTTCTCCACCGTGAAGCGATAGGCCGGCCGAGGGCGGTAGGGGCCGGCATAGGCATATCCGATCACCCGGCCTTCGACCGCGGCGACGAAATACGGAAATCCCCCGTCCATCAGCACACGGAACCGCCTTGTCATCTCGGCGAGATCGGGCGGGATCAGCTCGAATGTCGCGGTGCCGTAGCGCACCGCGTGCTCGTAGATTTCGGTGACAAAGGGAAGGTCGGCCTCGGTGGCGGGCCTGATATCGGGCGTAGACATGGTGACAGATTATTTTTGCTGGCCGCAAAAGAAAAGCCCCGGCCGCGAGGCCGGGGCTTCAATTCTTTGGCTGGACTGGAGCGCTAGTCGCGCTGGCCAAGCAGCTGCAGCAGCAGCGTGAACAGGTTGATGAAGTTCAGGTAGAGCGAAAGTGCGCCGGTAATCGCCGCCTTTTCCGCAATGTCACCGCCCTGCGAGGCATAGCCGTAGATGTAGTCGTTCTTCAGCCGCTGGGTGTCATAGGCGGTGAGGCCCGCGAACACCAGCACGCCCACCACCGAGATGATGAACTGCAGCATCGAGCTGCCGAGGAACATGTTGACCAGGCTCGCGATGATGACGCCGATCAGGCCCATGAACAGGAACGACGCCATGCCGCTCATGTCACGTTTGGTGGTGTAGCCGTAGAGGCTCAGCGCGCCGAACGTTGCCGCCGTGATGAAGAACACCCGCACGATCGAGGTGTGGGTGTACACCAGGAAGATCGACGACAGCGAGATGCCCATCAGCGCCGCGAACGCCCAGAACAGCAATTGCGCCGTCGCGGGCCTCAGCCGGTTGATGCCAAACGAAATCGCGAACACCATGACCAACGGCGCGAGGATAAACAGCCACTTCAGCGGGCTGACATACATCGCGTAGCCGAACGGCGTCAGGAACTCCCTGCCGAACTTGGCGACGCCGGCCGACTGATCCGGGGTCACCGCCATCATATAGACGCCGAGCGCCGCCAGACCGGTGATGGCCAGGCCGATCGACATGTAATTGTAGATGCGCAGCATGTATGCGCGCAGACCGGCATCGACGGCCGCGGCATCGACGCGTCCGGCGGCCCGGCCGAAAGGAGAAGCGTAGTTACGGTCTAGGTCCGACATGGTCGAATTCCCGTTGGTTGCCCGGCGGATCGCAAGGGGTTTGCGTCGCCGGTTAGAATATCTAGCCCAAAGGCCGCGATTTGCTGACATTAATTCGGTGTCATCAAACCGGCCTCTGTCCCAGGCTGGTATGTGGGAAACTAACACATCCGCTGCAAGCTTCCACGCGCGGCTGAATGTCGCTCTAGATAGCTATTTTCCAGCAAAAGCAGCGTTAACGCGGCCTTGCCGCCCGCTACAAATTGTCACAAATTTCGCAGCACGCTGGCCGGCTTCTGGTTCAGGGCCAGCAACGTGCCGGCGAGTCCGAGGCCTACCGTGACGATCAGGGCCGCGGCGACGACGCCGGCGGCGCTGCCGGCCTGCCATATGAAGCTCAGCGTCATCAGCCGCGTCACGATCAGCCAGGCCGCGACCGAGCCTGCGATCACGCCGAACACCGCCGTGGCCAGGCCGATCATCAGATATTCCAGCGCGTAGGCGCCGAGCAGCCGCACCCGCGTCGCGCCCAGGGTCTTCAGGATCACAGCGTCATAGACCCGATGGCGATGGCCGGCGGCGAGTGCGCCGCCCAGCACCAGGATGGCCGAAATCAGTGTCACGGCGCTGGCGCCGCGGATCGCGAGCGTGAGATTGGTGACGACGGTGCCGATCGTGTCCAGCGCCTCGCGGACCCGTACGCTGGTCACCATCGGGAACGCGTCGGCCACCTGCTTGATGATCCGGGCGTCGCCGGCCGGATCCGGGTGGACCTCGGACAGGGTCGCGACATGGGTGTGCGGCGCGCCCTTGAAGGCGTTGGGCGAGAACACCAGCACGAAATTGATGCCGAGGCCCTGCCAGTCGACGTTGCGCAGATTGGCGATCTTCGCCGGGATGTCGCGGCCCAGCACATTGACGACGATCTCGTCGCCGATCTTGAGCCTCATTCCGTCGGCGATCTTTTTCTCCATCGAGACCAGTGGTGGCCCGCGATAGTCCGCGCCCCACCAATCGCCCTCGACGACTTTCGAGCCCCTGGGGATGTCGGCCGTATAGGTCAGGCCGCGGTCGCTCTGCAGCACCCATTCGGTATCCCGCGTTGGTTTGAGCTCGTCGGCCTTGACGCCGCGGGCTGCTACGATGCGTCCGCGCAGCATCGGCACATCCTCCACGGTCGATTGCGGCGCTGTCTGCTTGAGAAACGCGCCGAAGCGATCGGCTTCCGAGGTCGGGATGTCGATGAAGTAGAACGAGGGGGCGCGGTCCGGCAACGCCGCCAGGAATTGCCGGCGCAGATTGCCGTCGATCTGGGTGATGGTGACGAGGACGGCGAGGCCAAGGCCCAGCGACATCACGACCGACGGCGTCAGCGCGCCGGGACGGTAGATGTTGGCAATCGCCAGCCGCAGCATGGTGATATCCGATCGCGGCAGCCGGCGCGCCAGCGCCATCAGGCCGGCGGCGACGCCGCGCAGCAACGCGAACACCGCAACCGACGATGCGACGAACACGGCCGCGATGCGCTTGTCGTAGGCAAGGCCGATGGCGACTGCGATCAAAAGCGCAATCACGACGGCCATCAAGGCGAGGTATCGCCAGCGCGGACGGTGCCATTCGCGGGCGACTTCCTCGCGGAACAGCGCCGCCACCGGCACGTCGTGCACCCGTCCGAGCGGCCACAGCCCGAACGCAAGCGCGGTCAGCAGGCCGTAGATGAAGGACAATGCGAGTTCGTCGAGGTGCAGCGCGGGGATCACCGGCAGCGGCAGCAGCTTGCCGAACAGGCCGACGATGACGAACGGCAGCGCGGCGCCTGCGACGAGCCCGATGATCGAGCCGATCCCGGCGAGCACGACGACCTGGGTCAGATAGATCGTGAAGACGTCGCGGCCGGTGGCGCCGAGCGCCTTGAACGAGGCGATGACGTCGCGGCGGCGGTCGATATGGCTCTTGACGGCGTTGGCGACGCCGACACCGCCGACCAGGAGGGCGGCAAGGCCGACCAGGGTGAGGAACTGGGTGAAACGGCTGATGGTGCGCTCGAGCTGCGGCGAGGCGTTGGCGCGGCTGCGGATCCACCAGCCGGCCTCCGGCAACGCGGCCCGCACGCTATCGATCAGCTGGGTCGCGGCGCGCTCGTCGGCCGCATTGTCGGGCAGTTTCAGCCGATAGATCCAGCGCACCAGGCTGCCGGGCTGCAGCAATCCGGTCGCGCGCAGACTGGTTTCGCTGACCAGGACGCGCGGCCCGAGCCCGACATTGCCGGCGAGCTTGTCCGGTTCCGCGCCGACCACGCTGCGGATCTGGTAGTTGGCGTTGCCGATGCTGATGCGGTCGCCGAGCTTGAGATCGAGCCGCGCCAGCAGCACGGAATCCACCGCCGCGCCGAATACGCCGTCGCGCTCGGCCAGCAAGTCCGCAACCGGCATCTTGGGCTCAAGCGTCAACTCCCCGAGCATCGGGTATTTGCCGTCCACCGCCTTGAGTTCGACCAGCGCCAGCCTGCCGTCGCCGCTGCGGGCCATGACGCGCAAGGCGGCTGCGACCGAAACCTCGCCGCGGGCGCGCAGGAAGGCGATTTCCTCTGGCGTGGCTTCGCGCTGGATCAGCGAGAATGCGACGTCGCCGCCGAGCAAGGTGCGGCCCTCCCGGCTCAGGCCGTCGCTAAGGCTGGCCGCGACCGAGCCGACCCCGGCGATCGCCATCACGCCGAGCGCGATGCAGGCGATGAAGACGTAAAAGCCGCGCAGGCCGCCGCGCAGTTCGCGAAACGCGTAACGCAGCGCCAGTGATGATGATGCGCGGCTGCCGCCAGCGGCTTCCGACGCCATGGTCATGAAGTGGACTGTCCGTCGATGCGGCCCGAGCGCAGCCGCACCACGCGGTCGCAGCGTTGCGCCAGCGAGGTGTCGTGCGTCACCAGCACCAGCGTCATGCCGCGCTCGGAATGCTTGGTGAAGAGCAGGTCGACGATCTGCTTGCCGGTCGCCTCGTCGAGATTGCCGGTCGGTTCGTCCGCGACGAGGATCGCAGGATCCGGCGCCAGCGCGCGGGCCAGCGCGACGCGCTGCTGCTCGCCGCCGGAGAGCTGCGTCGGATAGTGATGCAGCCGATCGCCGAGGCCGACCGAGGTCAGCTCCTGCTCGGCTCGTTTGGCCGCAGCGGGATTGCCGGCGAGCTCCAGCGGCACCGCGACGTTTTCCAGCGCCGTCATGGTCGGGATCAGATGGAACGACTGGAACACGATGCCGACCTGGCGGCCGCGGAAGCGGGCGAGGGCGTCCTCGTCGAGGGCATTGAACGGCGTGCCGTTCACCACCACCTCTCCGCTGTCAGGCCGCTCCAACCCCGCCATCACCATCAGCAAGGTGGATTTCCCCGAACCTGACGGTCCGATCAGGCCGATCGCTTCGCCCGGTGCCACACGAAGGCTGATATCCTTCAGAATATGAACGCGTGCCGCGCCCGTACCGAGCGAGAGATTGACGTTGGAAAGGGAAATGGTGTCCGGCTCCAGGCCGGTTAGTGAAGAGGGTTCGATGAGACTGTCCATGGATCGGTCATATGGCAATTCCGCCGCCGGGGTCGAGGGCCGGATAGGCATGTTCGTGCACATACTCGTGTTGATTATGGCCTTGATGACGACACAGACGGTTTTTGCGCAGACCCCGGCCACACCTCCGGTCAAGCCGATCAAGATGGTCGTGCTCGGCGACTCCTTAAGTGCCGGCTATGGCCTGGCGGCGACCGGGGCGTTCCCCGCCCGCCTGCAAAAAGCGTTGGAAGCCAAGGGGATAAAGGTCGATATGATCAATGCCGGGGTGTCCGGCGACACCACGTCAGGCGGCCGCGACCGGCTCGACTGGTCGGTCCCGGAGGGAACCGAGGCCGTGATCCTCGAGCTTGGCGCCAATGACGCCTTGCGCGGCACCGATCCTGCCGTCACCCGCGCCGCGCTCACCGATATCCTGACCCGGCTGAAGGCCCGCAAGATCGCCGTCCTGCTGTGCGGGATGCTGGCGCCGCCGAATTATGGCAGCGAGTATGCGGCCCGCTTCAACGCGATCTACCCGGAGCTTTCGAAATCCTTCGGCGTGCCGCTCTATCCGTTTTTCCTGGAAGGCGTCGCCACTGAGGCCAAGCTTAACCAGCCGGACGGATTGCATCCGACCGCTGAGGGCGTCGACATCATCGTGAAAAATATTCTGCCCAGTGTCGAGGCATTTCTTGGCGCGATAGCTGCGCAACGCAGCTGAAAATACAGCAGTGAATAACCCTGCCCGATAGTTTTCCCCGTAGCTTTCCGGTCCAGTGGCGCCGGCTGCTTCGCAGGGTCATATAACTCAGGTAGAAATTGGTGATCGGTGATTCGTCATCGGGTTTCAGCATCGGGAGTCGAGCGATGCCGCGTTTGTTTGCTGGACTGGAAATTCCGGCCGAGATTGGCCAGACCCTTTCCAATTTGCGTGGCGGCCTTCCGGGCGCACGCTGGATCGATCCCGAAAATTATCACGTCACCTTGCGTTTCATCGGCGACATCGACGGCATGTCGGCGAATGAAATCGCCTCGATGTTGTTTCGGGTCAACCGCAAGCCGTTCGAGGTCAAGGTGCAGGGCCTGCAAAGTTTTGGCGGCCGCAAGCCGCGGGCGGTGGTCGCCTCCGTCGAGCCGAGCCGGCCGCTGATCGAATTGCAGGCCGAACTCGAGCGGATGATGCAACGCATGGGGCTAGATCCCGAGGGACGCAAATTCACCCCTCATGTGACGCTGGCGCGGCTGCACGACGCCTCGAGCCAGGATGTCGCCGACTATCTGTCGGTGCGCGGCTATTTTCCGAGCCGCACCTTCATGGCCTCGCGCTTCGTGCTGTTCTCGTCGCGCGCTTCGACCGGCGGCGGCCCCTATGTGGTCGAGGATTCCTACGCGCTGAGTGCGTGAGGGCGCTTCTTACCTCGCCCCGCTTGCGCCGTAAGAACGGGGCGAGGGAGAAGAAAGCGCATACCCCCACCACCAATTCACGGCTTGCAATTCTCGCACGCTTGGGGCCGTAAGGTGGGCCATGCTGTCGACGACCTCACCCACCTCGTTCCGCGCCCATTATCAGGGGCTGGTCACCTCGGGCGCGATCGAGGCCGACCCGGCGCAGGCCCGTGCTGCGGACGCCTTTGCTGCGCTGGAAGACCGGCTGTCGAGCTACAAGCCGCGGCGCAAGCAAAGCCTGCTCGGCCGGCTGTTCGCCGACAAGGACGAGCCGCCCCCGCGCGGGCTTTACGTCCATGGGGAGGTCGGTCGCGGCAAGACCATGCTGATGGACCTGTTCTTCCAGCAGAGCGCCATCGAGCACAAGCGCCGCGCGCATTTCCACGAATTCATGGCCGAGGTGCACGAGCGGATTTACGGCTACCGGCAGGAGATCGCGCGCGGCGAGATCGCCGACGGCGATGTGATCGCGCTGACCGCGAACGCGATTTTCGAGGAGGCGTGGCTGCTGTGCTTCGATGAATTCCACGTCACCGACATCGCCGACGCCATGATTTTGGGGCGGCTGTTCTCAAAGCTGTTCGAGCTCGGCACCGTCGTGGTGGCGACCTCGAACGTGGCGCCCGAAGACCTCTACAAGGGTGGCCTCAACCGCGCGCTGTTCCTGCCGTTCATTTCGCAGATTGCCGATCGCATGGACGTGCTGCGGCTCGACGCGCGCACCGACTTCCGGCTGGAAAAACTCGCCGGCGTGAAGATGTGGCTGGTGCCGGCGGATGACGCCGCCGGTGACGCGCTCGACAAGGCCTGGCGCAAGATGACCGGCAACGCGCCCTGCAAGGCGCGCGATATCGCGATCAAGGGCCGCATCCTGCGCGTGCCCTGTTCGTCGCATGGCGTCGCCCGCTTTTCGTTTGCCGAACTCTGCGAGCAGCCGCTGGCCGCCTCTGATTATCTGCGGCTGGCGCACGATTATCACACCATCCTCGTCGATCGCATTCCTGTGATGGACTATGCCGAACGCAACGCGGCCAAGCGCTTCATCTCGCTGATCGACACGCTCTATGACAATGCCGTGAAGCTGATGGCCTCGGCGGACGCCGATCCGGTGTCGCTGTATCTGGCAACCGACGGCATTGAGGCGAACGAGTTCAAGCGGACCTCGTCGCGCCTGATCGAAATGAGTTCCGAATCCTATCTGGCGCTCCCGCACGGGCGGAAGGATTCAGCGGCGAGCGGCTCCAGCACCGGGCTGGTGGAGACATAAGCGCTCCGCCGTCATTGCGAGCGAAGCGACTTGTCCGCCGTAGCTCAAGAGCGAAGGCGGAAGCAATTCACCTTTCCGCACGGGGATAGAGGCGACCGTGGCATACCTGATCGAAATGAAGGCAAGGCCTACAATTGGGCACGCCGCGACTTGAACGTATCATTCGAAAGGGATAACCAGCCTCCCAGTTCACTCTCCATCCTCCTCTACGTCTCAGAAGGACAAATTTCCCATGGCGCGCGACAAGATTGCTTTGATTGGCTCCGGTCAGATCGGCGGAACGCTGGCTCACCTCATTGGCCTGAAGGAGCTCGGCGACGTCGTCATGTTCGACATCGCCGAGGGCGTGCCGCAGGGCAAGGCGCTCGACATTGCGCAGTCGTCGCCGGTCGACGGTTTCGACGCGCATCTGACCGGCGCCAATTCCTATGAGGCGCTCGACAATGCCAAGGTCTGCATCGTCACCGCCGGCGTGCCGCGCAAGCCCGGCATGAGCCGCGATGATCTGCTCAGCATCAACCTCAAGGTCATGGAGCAGGTCGGCGCCGGCATCAAGAAATACGCCCCCGACGCCTTCGTCATCTGCATCACCAACCCGCTGGACGCGATGGTATGGGCGCTGCAGAAGGCTTCCGGCATGCCGCACAAGAAGGTGGTCGGCATGGCCGGCGTGCTGGATTCCGCGCGCTTCCGTTATTTCCTCGCCGACGAATTCAACGTCTCGGTCGAGGACGTCACCGCCTTCGTGCTCGGCGGCCATGGCGACACCATGGTGCCGCTGACGCGTTACTCCACCATTGCCGGCATTCCGCTGCCCGACCTCGTCAAGATGGGCTGGACCTCGCAGGCGCGGATCGACGAGATCGTCGATCGCACCCGCAATGGCGGAGCCGAGATCGTCAACCTGCTGAAGACCGGTTCGGCCTTCTACGCCCCGGCGGCTTCCGCGATTGCGATGGCCGAGAGCTATCTGAAGGACAAGAAGCGCGTGCTGCCCTGCGCCGCCTATCTCAACGGCGAATACGGCGTGAAGGACATGTATGTCGGCGTGCCCGTCGTCATCGGCTCGAAGGGTGTCGAGCGCATTGTCGAGATCGAGCTGGCCGGCAAGGACCGCGAAGCCTTCGACAAGTCGGTCGGCGCTGTGCAGGGCCTGGTCGATGCCTGCAAGAAAATCGCTCCCGATCTGCTCGGCCGTTGATTTTATTTAGCTTTCGCCCTGGAAACGGGGCGAAAGCGTTTCTGGCTTGCAGTTCTATTGGTATATGGTATGCCAACTACCAATACCGGTGGGCCGTAGAACTTGCCGTGTGAAGGTTTGGGGAGCGTCCAGATGAATATCCATGAATACCAGGCCAAGGCGTTGCTCAGTGAATTCGGGGTGCCGATTTCGCGCGGCGTGCCGGTCTTGAAGGCCTCGGATTCGGAAGCCGCCGCCAAGGCGCTTCCCGGCCCGATCTGGGTGGTGAAAAGCCAGATCCACGCCGGCGGCCGCGGCAAGGGCAAGTTCAAGGAAGCTTCCGCGGGCGACAAGGGCGGTGTGCGCATCGCCAAGTCGGTCGCCGAGGTCAACGAGTTCGCCAAGCAGATGCTGGGCGCGACCCTCGTCACGATCCAGACCGGCGCCCACGGCAAGCAGGTCAACCGCCTCTACATCGAGGAAGGCTCCGACATCGACAAGGAGTTCTATCTCTCGATCCTGGTCGATCGCGAAACCTCGGAAGTCTCGTTCGTGGTCTCGACCGAAGGTGGCGTCAACATCGAGGACGTCGCGCACAACACCCCTGAGAAGATCATCACCTTCTCGGTCGATCCGGCCACCGGCATCATGGCCCATCACGGCCGCACGGTCGCGAAGGCGCTGAAGCTCTCCGGCGATCTGGCCAAGCAGGCCGAGAAGCTGGTTGCGCAGCTCTACAAAGCCTTCACCGCCAAGGACATGGCGATGCTGGAAATCAATCCGCTGGTCGTCACCAAGCAGGGCGATTTGCGCGTGCTCGACGCCAAGGTCGCGTTCGACGACAACGCGATGTATCGCCATCCGGAAGTCGCCGCCCTGCGCGACGAGACCGAAGAGGACGCCAAGGAAATCGAGGCGTCGAAATACGATCTCAACTACGTCACGCTCGACGGCACCATCGGCTGCATGGTCAACGGCGCCGGCCTTGCCATGGCGACGATGGACATCATCAAGCTCTACGGCATGGAGCCCGCGAACTTCCTCGACGTCGGCGGCGGCGCGAGCAAGGAAAAGGTTGCGGCCGCCTTCAAGATCATCACCGCCGACCCGAACGTAAAGGGCATCCTCGTCAACATCTTCGGCGGCATCATGAAATGCGACATCATCGCCGAGGGCGTGGTCGCGGCCGTCAAGGAAGTCGGCCTGAAGGTGCCGCTGGTGGTTCGGCTCGAGGGCACCAATGTCGACGCCGGCAAGAAAATCATCCGCGAATCCGGTCTCAACGTGCTGCCCGCCGATGATCTCGACGACGCCGCGCAGAAAATCGTGAATGCCGTCAAGGGAGGCTAGCGATGGCTGACCGTCTCGCCGCACCGACTGCCCTGGAGGAACACCGCAAGCTCGCCGTGTTTGCCGGCGAGTGGAGCGGCGAAGAGATGGTCTATCCCTCGCGCTGGAACGCGGGCGGCCCGGCGACCGCGCATGTCACAGCGCGCATGGATCTCAACGGTTTTTATCTGATCCAGGACGCGGTCCAGATGCGCGACGGCAAGGAAACTTTCGCCACCCATGGCGTGTTCACCTACGACCGCGAGGACCGGCACTACAAATTGTTCTGGCACGATTCGCTCGGCTACTACTCGCCGGCGCCGGCCTCCGGCGGCTGGACCGGCAAGACGCTGATCCTGGTGCGCGGCTCGCTGCGCGGCAATGCGCGCCACGTCTATGAAGTCGTCGACGACAACAACTACACCATGAAAATCCAGTTCTCGCCTGATGCCGAAGGTTGGGCCGACGTGCTCACCGGTACGTATCGGCGAATCCACTGATCCCGTTTCCGATCACCCAGGGAAGTAACATCCATCATGTCCGTTCTGATCGATCAAAACACCAAAGTCATCTGCCAGGGTTTTACCGGCAAGAACGGCACGTTCCATTCCGAAGCCGCGATCGCGTACGGCACCAAGATGGTCGGCGGCACCTCGCCGGGCAAAGGCGGTGCGACGCATCTGGGTCTGCCGGTGTTCGACACCGTCGCCGAAGCGCGTGAGAAAACCGGTGCGGACGCGAGCGTCATCTACGTGCCGCCGCCGGGGGCGGCGGATGCGATCTGCGAGGCGATCGACGCGGAGATCCCGCTGATCGTCTGCATCACCGAGGGCATTCCGGTGCTCGACATGGTCCGCGTCAAGCGTTCGCTGTCAGGGTCGAAGTCCCGCCTGATCGGACCGAATTGCCCGGGTGTCATGACCGCGGGTGAATGCAAGATCGGCATCATGCCGGCCAATATCTTCAAGCCCGGCAGCGTCGGCATCGTCTCCCGTTCGGGCACGCTGACCTATGAAGCCGTGTTCCAGACCACCCAGGAAGGTCTCGGCCAGACCACCGCCGTGGGCATCGGCGGCGACCCGGTCAAGGGCACCGAATTTATCGACGTGCTGGAAATGTTCCTTGCCGACCCCAAGACCACCTCGATCATCATGATCGGTGAAATCGGCGGTTCCGCCGAGGAAGACGCCGCCCAGTTCATCAAGGACGAGGCCAAGCGGGGCCGCATGAAGCCGATGGTCGGCTTCATCGCCGGCGTCACCGCCCCTCCCGGCCGCCGCATGGGCCATGCCGGCGCGATCATCTCCGGCGGCAAGGGTGACGCCGGTTCCAAGACCGCAGCGATGGAATCGGCCGGAATCACGGTCTCTCCGTCGCCGGCGCGGCTTGGACACACCCTTGTCGAAAAATTGAAGTCCTAATTCAATTCTTGGTTCTTTTGGGCGGGAAGTTTCGCGCTAAATAGGGTAAAGGTGCTTTACCTCGCTGGTCCGGGCCTCCGGACCGGCCAAAGCGCCGTTTTCCACGCGCGAAGCCAAAAAATTACCAGGACGCCATCATGTCTCGCCAGGACGCGAATGCTGCATTTGCCCTCTCTTCCTTTTTGCAGGGCACCAACGCCACCTACATCGACGACCTCTACGCCCGCTACGAACAGGACTCCGCCTCGGTCGATCCCGATTGGCAGGAATTCTTCAAGAGCCTGAAAGACACCCCGGCCGACGTCCGGAAGAACGCCGGCGGCGCTTCCTGGGGCCGCGACAACTGGCCATTGACGCCGCGCGACGAACTGACATCGGCGCTGGACGGCAACTGGGCGCAGGTCGAAAAGGCGGTTGGTGCCAAGCTGGCGGCCAAGGCGCAGGCCAAGGGCGCCGAAGTGGCGTCGGCCGACATCAACCAGGCGACGCGCGATTCGGTCCGCGCCCTGATGCTGATCCGCGCCTACCGGATGCGCGGTCATTTCCACGCCAAGCTTGATCCGCTCGGCATCGAGGCCCAGCGCGACCGCGAGGAGCTTGATCCGCGCACCTACGGTTTTGCCGAGGCCGATTTCGACCGCAAGATTTTCCTCGATCACGTGCTCAGTCTGGAATACGGCACGCTTCGCGAAATCGTCGCGATCTGCGAGCGCACCTACTGCCAGACACTCGGCGTCGAGTTCATGCACATCAGCAACGCGGCGCAGAAGGCCTGGATCCAGGAACGCATCGAAGGTCCGGACAAGGAAATCAGCTTCACGCCAGAAGGCCGGCGCGCGATTCTGAACAAGCTAATCGAAGCCGAAGGCTTTGAGAAATTCTGCGACATCAAATTTACCGGCACCAAGCGCTTCGGCCTCGACGGTGCCGAATCGCTGATCCCGGCGCTGGAGCAGATCATCAAGCGCGGCGGCAATCTCGGCGTAAAAGAGATCGTGCTCGGCATGCCGCATCGCGGCCGCCTCAACGTGCTGACCCAGGTGATGGGCAAGCCGCACCGCGCGCTGTTCCATGAATTCAAGGGCGGCTCCGCCAATCCCGACGCGGTCGAAGGCTCCGGCGACGTCAAATATCACCTCGGCGCCTCGTCCGACCGCGAGTTCGACAACAACAAGATCCATCTGTCGCTGACTGCCAACCCGTCGCATTTGGAAATCGTCGATCCGGTCGTGCTCGGCAAGGTGCGCGCCAAGCAGGACCAGCATGGCGATCCGCCGGACATGCGGATTTCGGTGCTGCCGGTGCTGATGCATGGCGACGCCGCCTTCGCCGGCCAGGGCGTGGTCGCCGAATGCTTCGGCCTGTCCGACCTGAAGGGCTACCGCACCGGCGGTTCGCTGCACTTCATTGTCAACAACCAGATCGGCTTCACCACCTATCCGCGCTACTCGCGCTCCTCGCCCTATCCGTCCGACGTGGCGAAGATGATCGATGCGCCGATCTTCCATGTGAACGGCGATGATCCGGAAGCCGTGGTGTTCGCGGCCAAGGTCGCGATCGAATTCCGGCAGAAATTCCACAAGCCCGTCGTGATCGACATGTTCTGCTACCGCAGGCATGGCCACAACGAAGGCGACGAGCCGATGTTCACCCAGCCGGTGATGTACAAGAAGATCGCAACGCATCCCGGCACGGTCGAGCTTTATTCCAAGCGGCTGATCGCTGACGGCGTCTTGACCGAGGGCGAGGTCGAAAAGGCCAAGGCCGACTGGCGTGCGCGGCTCGATGCCGAACTCGAGGCCGGCTCGGGCTACAAGCCCAACAAGGCCGATTGGCTCGACGGCAAATGGGCCGGCTTCAAGTCCGCCGATCAGGAAGAGGATGCGCGCCGCGGCGTTACCGGCGTCGATACGGCTATCCTGAAGGATATCGGCCGCAAGATCACCAAGGTGCCCGACGGCTTCCGCGTTCACCGCACCATTCAGCGCTTCCTGGAAAATCGAGCCAAGGCGATCGACAATGGCGTCGGCATCGACTGGGCCACCGGCGAGGCGCTGGCGTTCTGCACGCTGATGCAGGAAGGCCGGCACGTCCGCCTGTCGGGGCAGGACTCCGAGCGCGGCACCTTCTCGCAGCGCCATTCGGTGCTGATCGACCAGGAGGACGAGAGCCGTTACACGCCGTTCAATCACCTTGGCCCTGATCAGGGCCACTACGAGGTGATCAACTCGCTGCTTTCGGAAGAGGCGGTGCTCGGCTTCGAGTACGGCTATTCGCTGGCCGAGCCGAATGCGCTCGCGATGTGGGAAGCCCAATTCGGCGACTTCGCCAACGGGGCGCAGGTGCTGTTCGACCAGTTCATCTCCTCGGGCGAACGCAAATGGCTGCGCATGTCGGGTCTCGTCTGCCTGCTGCCGCATGGCTATGAAGGGCAGGGACCGGAGCACTCCTCGGCGCGGCTCGAACGCTTCCTGCAGATGTGCGCCGAAGACAACATGCAGGTGGTCTATCCCACCACGCCGGCGAATTACTTCCACGTGCTGCGGCGTCAGCTGCATCGCGAAATCCGCAAACCCCTGATCCTGATGACGCCGAAATCGCTGCTGCGCCACAAGCGGGCGGTGTCGCGGCTCGACGAACTCGGCAAGGACGCCACGTTCCACCGCATCCTCTACGATGACGCCCAGATGCTGCCGGACGAGAAGATCAAGCTGGTGGACGACGACAAGATCCGCCGCATCGTGCTGTGCTCGGGCAAGGTCTATTACGATCTCTACGAGGAGCGCGAGAAGCGCGGCATCGATGACATCTACCTGATGCGCGTCGAGCAGCTCTATCCGGTGCCGCTGAAGGCGCTGGTGCACGAACTCGCCCGCTTCAAGAATGCGGAAGTCGTCTGGTGCCAGGAAGAACCGCGCAACATGGGTGCGTGGCACTTCATCGAGCCCTATCTCGAATGGGTGCTGAACCAGATCCACGCGCCGAACAGGCGTCCGCGTTACGCCGGCCGCGCGGCGGCGGCGGCCACGGCCACCGGTTTGATGTCGAAGCATCTGGCGCAGCTCAAGGCGCTGCTGGATGACGCGCTGAACTGATCCGTCATGCCCCGCGAAGGCGGGGCATCCAGTACTCCGCGCCGTTCGTTTTAATCGCAATCGTCACGGAGTACTGGATTGTCCGCCCCTGAGCGCAATTGCGCACAAGGCGGGCGATGACAGTTTGAAATAGATGACTGCTTAAGGGTATTGAGGAAAAACAGACCATGACTGACATTCGCGTTCCGACGCTCGGCGAGTCCGTGACGGAGGCCACCATCGGCCGCTGGTTCAAGAAGGCCGGCGATGCCGTGGCGGTGGACGAGCCTTTGGTGGAGCTCGAGACCGACAAGGTCACCATCGAAGTCCCGGCGCCTTCAGCAGGCGTGCTGGGCGAGATCGCCGCCAAGGACGGCGAAACCGTCGCCGTCGGCGCGCTGCTCGGACAGATCAATGACGGCGCGGCAGGCGCCAAGCCCGCGGCCGCTCCCGCAAAGGCAGCAGCGCCGGGCGCTCCGCCGCCCGCCGCTGCCACAGCACCTGCTGCGGCGCCAAAGGCCGCACCCGCGGACACGCCGCTGGCGCCGTCGGTGCGCAAACTCTCCGTCGAGAGCGGCGTCGATGCCGCGACCGTGCCCGGCTCCGGCAAGGATGGCCGCGTCACCAAGGGCGACATGCTGGCTGCGATCGAGAAGGCGGCTTCGGCGCCGACCCCGGTCAATCAGCCCGCCGCGGCCGTGCAGGTGCGTGCACCGTCGCCCGCTGACGATGCCGCGCGCGAAGAGCGCGTGAAGATGACGCGGCTGCGCCAGACCATCGCGCGCCGCCTGAAGGACGTGCAGAACACCGCGGCGATGCTCACGACCTTCAACGAGGTCGACATGAGCCACATCATGGCGATGCGGACGCAGTACAAGGACGTGTTCGAGAAGAAGCACGGCACCAAGCTCGGCTTCATGGGCTTCTTCACCAAGGCCTGCGTGCAGGCGCTCAAGGATATTCCCGCCGTCAATGCCGAGATCGACGGCTCCGATCTGATCTACAAGAACTACTATCATGTCGGCGTCGCCGTCGGAACCGACAAGGGCCTAGTCGTCCCCGTGGTGCGCGACTGCGACCACAAGTCGATCTCCGACATCGAAAAGAGCATCGCCGATTTCGGCCGCCGCGCCCGCGACGGCCAGCTCAAGATCGACGAGATGCAGGGCGGTACCTTCACCATCACCAACGGCGGCATCTACGGTTCGCTGATGTCGACGCCGATCCTGAACGCGCCGCAGTCCGCCATTCTCGGCATGCACAAGATCCAGGAGCGGCCGATGGCGATCGGCGGCAAGATCGAGATTCGCCCGATGATGTATCTGGCGCTGTCCTACGATCACCGCGTCATCGACGGCAAGGAAGCGGTCACGTTCCTGGTCCGCGTCAAGGAGAGCTTGGAAGATCCGGCGCGCCTGGTGCTGGATTTGTGACGGACGTCTATGGATGGAAGTACATCAGACTAACGACAAGGGCGAAGCAGGATTCCCACTTATCGTCAGTGCGGAGCCGGTCATGTTTGGTGTTCTACATGTTGTGTTCGATGATGGGTACGAAGGCGTTCTAGATCTGCGCTCGGTTATGGATAGGGCCATCTGGCAGAACATTCGTACCAAGGAAGATTTCTTCAAGATCGAATTGGATCGGATCGGCGGTCAATTGTCCTGGCCTAAGGGTGGTGGCGCTACGGAGCTTCCTGCGGACGGCATTCGCGCAGCTTGCGAGCACCAGGAAAAGTTACTCAGATCGATACGTTGGTAGTTGGGGGCTGCGGATGGATAAAGTTGTTGTCATCACCGGCGGTAGCCGCGGCATCGGCCGTGCCACCGCGATTGCCGCGGCGGCGCGCGGTTTTCGGGTCGTCGTCGGTTACGCCAGTAACGAGGCGGCGGCGAACGAAGTCGTTGCCGAAATTGAGCGCAGGAACGGCAAGGCCGTCGCGGTGAAATGCGACGTTGCCGAGGAAAGCGACATCCTCGCGCTGTTCAAGGCGGCCGATCAGTTCGGTACGTTAGGGGCGCTCGTCAACAACGGCGGTATTGTCGGTCAGAGCGGCGTGCGCGTCGACGAGATGTCGGCCGAGCGCATCCAGCGCGTGATGGCGGTCAACGTTACTGGATCCATCCTGTGCGCGCGCGAGGCCGTGAAGCGCATGTCGACCAAGCATGGCGGCAAAGGCGGCGTTATCGTCAATCTTTCCTCGGTCGCGGCGAGACTCGGTGCGCCGAATACGTATGTCGATTACGCGGCCTCCAAGGGCGCGGTCGATTCGTTCACGGTCGGGCTCGGCCATGAGGTCGCCGGCGAGGGCATTCGCGTCGCCGCGATCCGGCCCGGGCTGATCGATACCGAAATTCATGCGGCCGGCGGCGAGCCCGATCGTGCTCATCGTCTTGCGCACATGGTGCCGATGAAGCGCGTCGGCACCGCGGAAGAAATCGCCAATGCCATCGTCTGGCTGATGTCGGATGACGCTTCGTACGTCACCAGCGCCATCCTCGATGTATCGGGCGGCCGGTAATACCCTGTCATAGAATTCAGTTACGGGACTTCAATCATGGCTTCTTACGATCTCGTCGTCATCGGCACCGGTCCGGGTGGATATGTCTGCGCGGTGCGCGCCGCGCAACTCGGCATGAAGGTCGCGGTGGTCGAGAAGAATGCGACGCTCGGGGGCACCTGCCTCAACGTCGGCTGCATGCCGTCGAAGGCGCTGCTGCATGCGTCCGAGATGTTCGAGGAAGCCGGGCACTCCTTTGCAAAAATGGGCGTCAGCATTTCCGCACCGAAGCTTGATCTGCCTTCGATGATGAATTTCAAGCAGCAGGGCATCGACGGCAACGTCAAGGGCGTCGAGTTCCTGATGAAGAAGAACAAGATCGACGTCATCAGCGGCACGGGCAAGGTTCTCGGTGCCGGCAAGGTCGAAGTGTCAGGCGGTGACGGCAAGGCGCAGGCGATCGAGACCAAAAACATCGTGATCGCCACCGGCTCCGACATCGCGCGGCTGAAGGGCATCGAGATCGACGAGAAGCGGATCGTGTCGTCGACCGGCGCGCTGTCGCTCGACAAGGTGCCCTCACACCTGCTGATCGTCGGCGCCGGCGTGATCGGGCTCGAACTCGGTTCGGTGTGGCACCGGTTAGGTGCGAAAGTCACCGTGGTGGAATTCCTCGACCGCATCCTGCCCGGCATGGACGGCGAAGTCGCAAAACAATTCCAGCGCATTCTCGAAAAGCAGGGCTTTGCGTTCAAGCTCGGCGCCAAGGTTACGGGTGTCGACACGTCGGGCAAGACGCTGTCGGCCAAAGTCGAGCCGGCGGCGGGCGGTGCAGCGGAGAGCATCGAAGCCGATGTGGTGCTGGTCTGCATCGGCCGCGTGCCTTACACCGACGGCCTTGGGCTGAAGGAGGCCGGTATTGCGCTCGACAATCGCGGCTGCGTCGAGATCGACGCGCATTTCTCGACCAACGTGAAGGGCGTCTATGCGATCGGCGACGTGGTGGCGGGTCCGATGCTTGCGCACAAAGCCGAGGACGAAGGCGTGGCATGTGCCGAGATCATCGCAGGGCAAGCCGGGCATGTGAATTACGACGTCATCCCGGGCGTTGTGTATACCACACCGGAAGTTTCGTCGGTCGGCAAGACCGAGGAAGAGCTGAAGCAGGCGGGCGTCGCTTACACGTCGGGCAAATTCCCCTTCACTGCCAACGGCCGCTCCAAGGTCAACCAGACCACGGACGGCTTTGTAAAGATTCTCGCCGATGCGAAGACCGATCGCGTGCTCGGCGTGCACATCATCGGCCGTGAAGCCGGCGAGATGATCCATGAAGCGGCCGTTCTGATGGAGTTTGGCGGTTCCGCCGAAGATCTGGCACGGACCTGCCACGCGCATCCGACCCGCTCGGAGGCCATCAAGGAAGCCGCGCTTGCGGTCGGCAAACGGGCCATCCATATGTGATCGATGCCCGGCACACGCCGGGTCGAGATTTTCAGATGATGCGCCGCCTACTTAAGCCGTTATGGATTCTGCTTGCGGTCATCTTCCTGATCGAAGCATGGCTGTGGGATCATCTCGAGCCGATCGTCGAGCGCATCGTCGCGTGGATTCCGTTCCGCGCGTTCAAGCGATGGCTGTCCGAGCGTGTCGATACGCTGTCGCCGGCGATGACGTTGATCGTGTTCGCCGCGCCGGTGATCCCGCTGTTTCCGCTCAAACTGGTCGGGCTGTGGCTGCTGGCGAATGAATATTGGATCAGCGCGATCGTCGTCATCGTTCTCGGAAAATTCATCGGCGTCGGCGTCACCGCCTTTATCTTCGAAGTGACGCGGCCGAAGCTGCTGCAGATGCAATGGTTCAAGACGGTCTATGAGTTCATCATGGCGTTGCGCGCCAGGGCGGCCGCACTGGTCGAGCCGGTTAAGCGCCGGATCGCGGAAATGCTGCGCGGCGACGGCAGCGGCTGGTCAGCCCGGACGCTGAGGCTGGTCCAGCGTTTTCGCAAGCGCGTGCACGAGGCGCGGTAAAGCCGGTGACCGAACTCACACCTCTCCCGATGGGAGGAGTGAAACAAGCTACATCAAATGCACGGCATGCGGCGCGAACAGGCCGATCAAGGTGAAGCCAATTCCGATCACCGCGAGCAGGGCGGAACCCCAGGCCAGCACGATCATGCCGGTGATGATGGTCGCCGATGCCAGCACGATGCCGATCTGGAACGCGGCCGAAGCGACTTCGTAGTGATGGTACTTGGCCATCGCCTCGTCGCGCAAATGTTCGGCATGCTTGGCGCGCTTCATGAGTTCTTCCGAGCCCTCGCCGGTTTCCGGCTCCGAGCGATAGCGCGCCGCAGTCTTGGTCCAGTCATCGATCTGCTTTTGCAGCGCCGCCTTTGCGGCCGGATCGCTGGTGACCCCGAGGCTCAGCTTGGCGTGCTCGGCGGTGGCCTGAACCGTGGTGCGGCGGATGCTCTTGGCCTGGAAGAATGCCCAGAGGTTCGACGCCTCGACATTCTTGCTGATCGATTCGGTCTGCGCGCCCTTGCCGAGGGTCTCCGACAGCGCAAGAAACAGCGCAATGACGGCGATCAGCAATGCGATTCTCTTGTTGGAGCTGGAAGCGTGCTCGGCGTGCTCCGCATGCTCCATGCTTTCATGTGCGCCCATGTTTCTCTCCTGCCAATGGTGATCAGACGATTGCCGAACAAATAAGGCGGGCGCAAGGGGGCAGGAGCGGGCAGTCCACGATGTGACGATAGTATGTCGGAGCGCGGCCGGCGTTCAGCCGCGCGGATGCGCCGTCTTGTAAACTTCCAACAGCCGCTCGCTGTCGATGCCGGTATAGATCTGCGTGGTCGAGAGCGAGGCGTGACCGAGCAATTCCTGGATCGCGCGCAGATCGCCGCCGCGCGACAGCAGGTGGGTAGCAAAGGAATGCCGCAGCGCATGCGGCGTCGCGCTGTCGGGTAGGCCGAGCGCGCCGCGCAGCCGCTCCATGGTCAGCTGGATGATTCGCGGGCTGAGCGGCCCGCCGCGTGCGCCGACGAAAATCGGTCCCTCCGGGTTAAGCTGATGCGGGCAGACGGCGGTGTAATCGGCGATCAGCGCCAGCACGTTTTGCAGCACGGGCACCATGCGGGTCTTGTTGCCCTTGCCGGTCACGATGATAACGTCACCTTCGCCGGGCCGCGGCACGTCGCGCTTTTTTAAGCCCAGCGCCTCGGAGATGCGCAGGCCCGAACCGTACAGCAGCGCCATCACGGCGGCATCGCGCGCCCAGATCCAGGGATCGCGATCCTCGCCGGCGCGTTCGTCGGCATCGGCAAAACGTTTGGCGGCCGCCATCTGGATCGGCTTCGGCAGGCTCTTGCCGATTTTCGGCGCACGGATCGCCGAGAGCGCGCCGACCTTGCCCTTGCCTTCGCGCTCCAGAAAACGTCCGAACGAGCGCAGCCCTGCCAGCGCCCGCATCAGCGAGCGGCCCCCGATGTCGTCGGCGCGGCGCATCGCCATGAAGGCCCTGATGTCGCTGGCTTCCAGCGCTGCAAACCCCTTGAGCGTAACTTTTCGGCCCCAGTGCTGGCTGAGAAAAATCAGGCATTGCCGGAGGTCGCGGGCGTAGGCCTCCAGCGTTTTGGGTGACAGCCGACGTTCGGCGCGGAGATGCGACAGCCACCGCGTCATCTCCAACGCCAGCGTCGCGTCGGCGCAATCGAGTTCGATCGGTTGGGGTGACGGAACAGGCTTGGTCATGGACTATGGGCGCCCTGATTCTCCTGATTATATCGCACCTCTTTCGTTTACCGTTCGCTAACTTGCCCCACCAGCGCAGGTGCCACTGGCCCTCGCGGCCGCGCGCCCTTAACTTGAGCCCTTCCGCCCCTTAAGCCTGATTCCCATGGACCATTCGACGCGCAGCAGCAGTTCCTCCGCCACATCGACGCGCGTCGTCGATGTGCTGGTGCCGGTTGCGCTCAATCAGGCCTATTCTTATCGCGTCCCGCGCGGCATGGAGCTGAAGCCCGGCGACGTCGTCTGCGTGCCGCTCGGGCCGCGCGAGGTGGTGGCCGTGGTGTGGGCGGAAAACGCCAATCCCGATCCGCGCCTGCATAACCGCTTAAAGGATGTCGGCGAAAAGCTCGACGTGCCGCCGCTGAAGCAGGAACTGCGCTCGCTCGTCGATTGGGTCGCCAATTACACGCTCTCCGCCCGCGGCATGGTGCTGCGCATGAGCTTGCGGATGGGCGAAAATCTCGGCCCCGAGCGGATGCGGCTCGGCGTGCGGCTGGTCGGTGAGCCGCCGCGGCGCCTGACGCCGGCGCGGCGGCGGGCTATTGACGTGCTGTCGGACGGCCTGCTGCACGGCAAGTCCGAAGCCGCGCGAGAAGCCGGTGTCAGTTCGGGCGTGATCGACGGGCTGGTCGATGAGGGCACGCTTCAAGTCGAGGCGATGCCGCCGCCGCTGGCGCCGCCGGCGCCCGATCCGTCGTTTGCCCAGCCTGAATTCTCCCGGCAGCAGCGCACCGCCGTCGATGCAATGCGGGCGCTGGCGGCGAGTGGCAGCTTTCACGTCGCGCTGCTTGATGGCGTCACCGGTTCGGGCAAGACCGAAGTCTATTTCGAGGCGATCGCCGAAATTATCCGCCGCGGCAAGCAGACGCTGATCCTGATGCCGGAGATCGCGCTGACCGGACAATTCCTCGACCGCTTCGCGCAGCGTTTTGGGGTGCGTCCTCTGGAATGGCATTCCGAACTGACGCCGCGCACCCGCGCCCGCAACTGGGCGGCGATCGCAGCCGGCGAAGCGCCGGTCGTGGTCGGCGCGCGCTCGGCATTGTTCCTGCCCTATGCCGATTTGGGCTTGATCATCGTCGATGAGGAGCACGACCAGGCCTACAAGCAGGATGATGGCGCGCACTATCACGCCCGCGACATGGCGGTGGTGCGCGCGCATGTCGCGAAAATCCCGATCATCCTGGCTTCCGCAACGCCATCGATCGAGACGGAAGTCAACGCGCGCAAGGGCCGCTATCAGCGCATAGCATTGCCGTCGCGCTTCGGCGGCCAGCACATGCCGCATATCGAGGCGATCGATTTGCGCCGCGAACCGCCGCCGCGCGGCCGCTTCGTGTCGCCGCGGCTTGCCGATTACATCGGGCAGGCGATCGAGAAGCGCGAGCAGGCGCTGTTGTTCCTCAATCGCCGCGGCTACGCGCCGCTGACGCTGTGCCGCGCCTGCGGGCATCGCTTCTCCTGCACGATCTGCGACGCCTGGCTGGTGGATCATCGCTTTCGCCAGCGGCTGGTCTGTCACCATTGCGGCTTCTCGATGCCGCGTCCGAATATCTGTCCGCATTGCGCGGCTGAGGAATCGCTGGCCGCCATCGGGCCCGGCGTCGAACGCCTGCAGGAGGAAGCGGCTCAACTATTTCCGAACGCGCGCACCATGGTGCTGTCGAGCGACCTGATCACCTCGATCGAAACCATGCGCAGCGAGCTGAACGAAATCGCCGAGGGCCGCGTTGATATCATCATCGGCACGCAGCTGGTGGCGAAGGGACATAATTTCCCGCGGCTCAATCTGGTCGGTGTCGTCGATGCGGATCTGGGCCTGAGCAATGGCGATCCGCGCGCCGCCGAGCGGACGTTTCAATTGCTCAACCAGGTGATCGGCCGTGCCGGGCGCGACCAGGGCCACGGCATCGGTTACCTGCAGACCCATCAGCCCGATCATCCCGTGATGAAGGCGCTGGTCGCAAGCGATCGCGAGGCGTTCTATGCCACTGAAATCGATCAGCGTGAACGATCGGGCTATCCGCCGTTCGGCCGGCTCGCCAGCCTGATCATTTCCGCCGGCGACCGGCCGACCGCCGAAGGTTTTGCGCGCAAGTTAGCCGCCATCGCGCCGATCGACGAGCGCATCCAGGTGCTGGGGCCTGCGGAAGCGCCGCTGGCAGTTATCAAGGGCCGCTATCGCTTCCGGCTATTGGTAAAGTCGCTGCGCAATGTCGATCTGTCGGACTATTTGCGCGAATGGCTTGCGGCGGGTCCGAAGACAAAAGGCAATCTCAAGCTCGAGGTCGACGTCGATCCGCAGAGCTTTTTGTAAAGGCCATCATTGGCCGGCGACAATCCGCATCAACCGTTCGACCACAGATTGGTCGTGTATCCCTGCTCGACAAAGGCATCGATTTTCGCCGCCTGATCCTCGGCGGCGCCGGCCCTCGCCGCGAAGACTTTTCCGAACGAGATGCGCTTGGGTTCCGGCCAATGCTCGGGTTGCCAGAGCTTTGACCGGAGCACCGCGCGGGCGCAGTGGAAATAGGAGCGTTCGATGTGGATCCGGATCGCCAGCAGCGCCGGACGGCCTTCCTTGCCAAGTGTCGCCAGCAGTTCGGCATCGTCAAAGATCTCGGCCCGCCCCGAGAGTCGCAGCGTCTCGCCGGTCCGGGGTCGCAGGAAAATCATCCCGATCCGGCCGGTCTCGATGATGTTCTGCAGGCCGAACGCAAGGTTGTTGCCCGCCCGTTCCGGGAGCAGAACCGTTGTTTCATTTTCGACGCGGACAAACCCGGGCTCGTCGCCCTTCGGGGATACTTCGATCGGCCCGTCGCGGCCGGCCGTGGCCATCAGCCCAAACGGGCACGTTTGCAAGAAGTCGATCGCCTGTTCGTCGAGACAGGGCGCTATTTTGGCCTTGGTGGTCGCCCGTGGTTCGGGAAGAACACTTCGCAGTTGTTCCACGGTTTTGATCTGGCTCATGATCGATCTCGTCAGTGCTGGTTCAAGGACTGCGGAACGCGCCCTGTTGCCCGCAGAACCTAGCACGATCCTCCTGCCACCGTGGTGGCCAGAGCCGCTCAGCGCCGTTCGGGCGGGGCGGCAAGTCGAGCGTGGTCAAATAAAAAGCCTGCCGTCATTTGCGACGGCAGGCCCTTATCGGTGCGCGAAAGTACTGCGCCCGTTACGCAACGCAACGCTTACCAGATTTGTTGAACCGGAAACGGCGTATGATCGGCGCTATTTAAGAGACGACCTCGGCGGTGATGCGACCGACGCCCTTGGCGCGGGTCAGTCCGACCGCGCTGGCAGCGCCGGTCGAAAGGTCGAGCACGCGCCCTTTAATGAACGGGCCGCGGTCGTTGATGGTGACGATGACGCTGCGGCCGCCATGGGTCACGCGGAGCTTGGTGCCGAACGGCAGGCTGCGATGGGCCGCGGTCATGGCGTTCTGGTTGAAGCGCTGGCCGGACGCGGTCTTGCTGCCGGATTCATTGCCGTAAAAGGAAGCCATGCCCGAGAAGCTGCGCCCGGAGCTTGAGCCGATCGACGCGTTGGCGTCCTGCCAGTTGCTCTTGGCCTTCTGGGCGTGGTGGGAATGATGGTGGTGATGGCGGTGGTGCCGGGATTTGGCCGAAGCTTCGGTAATGCTGCTACCGACCAGGAGAGTTGCGGCGATCAAAGCAAACGCCGTACGCGACCGGGTGACAGTTCCCGGCAGCAGGTTCTTGGAATTCAACATCAATATAATCCCTCAGACAGTATTGCCACATATGTGACAAGTGGAACCCCCGTTCCCATGTACGAGACTGCCGTTTGAGTAGGCATTGAGGCATGAATTGGGCAGTAATCTGTGTTTTTCTCCGGCTGACATATCTTGTTACCTAGATCAACTAAACAACGGGTATTTCTCAATACGCTGCTTTAACGATATTTTAACCATAACTATACTTACTATTACTGATGAATTAAGTGTTCGTTAGCGTTCACGAAGTTGCGACAAGTAAACGGCAGGGAACCGGATTCGGTCTGTGCAGACGGCTCATGGCGCCCATGCAAATACGGGCGGAACAATTTGGCGTAGTGCTGACGCACTCCGGCGCGGAGCGAAGGGTGGCAAGATCGTGACGGCTGATTTGCCGCGATCTGCGCGTGACACCCGCGGTTCGAAAGTCGGCTTGAAGGTCGGTTTGGAAAATTGAATTAGAGGCCAACTAAAATAGTCGTACGACAAGGCATCGCCCGCGCGCGCCGTCATGTTGCACCTGCGCGCTTGCTATGTTAGCAAAGCCGCGATTTTAACGATCCCGGCACCTCTCGTGTCGGTCGAAAATCGAAGTCCCGCTTGAATTCCAAGGGCTTGGATCGCTAGGCGCCGCTTTCGTGGCGACGGTTTTTCCCTTGCGAGTTTGACAGCAAAAAAGAGCGTCTCTGTGGCTGCTGAAGATCCGTCCGTTTCGGGAGTGTCAGGCCGTTATGCAACGGCCTTGTTCGAGTTGGCGCGCGACGAGAAATCGATCGACGCAGTAAAAGCCGATCTCGATAGATTCGAGGCTATGCTGGCCGACAGCGCTGATTTGAAGCGCCTGGTCCGCAGTCCGGTTTTCTCGGCAGATGCGCAGTCGAAGGCGCTCACCGCGATTCTCGACAAGGCCGGGATTTCGGGCACTTCTGCCAAATTCCTCAAGGTCCTGACCGCCAATCGCCGGCTGTTCGCCGTCGGTGACGTAATCCGCGCCTTCCGCGCGCTGGTGGCGAAGTTCAAGGGCGAAGCTACGGCAGACGTCACCGTCGCCGAATCGCTCAGCGACAAGAATCTCGACGCTCTCAAGACCGCACTGAAGTCAGTGACGGGCAAGGACGTCGCGCTCAACGTGAAAGTCGATCCCTCCATTATCGGCGGCCTGGTGGTCAAGCTCGGCAGCCGCATGGTGGATAGTTCGCTTCGCACCAAACTCAATTCGATCAAGCACGCGATGAAAGAGGCAGGCTGATGGACATCCGCGCCGCGGAAATTTCCGCGATCCTCAAGGACCAGATCAAGAATTTCGGCCAGGAGGCTGAAGTTACCGAAGTCGGACAGGTGTTGTCCGTCGGCGACGGCATTGCCCGCGTCTACGGCCTCGACAACGTCCAGGCCGGCGAGATGGTCGAATTCGAGAACGGCACCCGCGGCATGGCGCTGAACCTCGAAACCGACAACGTCGGTATCGTGATCTTCGGCGCCGACCGCGAGATCAAGGAAGGCCAGACCGTCAAGCGCACCCGCGCCATCGTCGACACGCCCGTCGGCAAGGGCCTGCTCGGCCGCGTCGTTGACGCACTCGGCAACCCGATCGACGGCAAGGGTCCGATCCAGTCCACCGAGCGCAAGCGCGTCGACGTCAAGGCGCCCGGCATCATTCCGCGCAAGTCGGTGAACGAGCCGATGGCGACCGGCCTCAAGGCGATCGACGCCCTGATCCCGGTCGGCCGTGGCCAGCGCGAGCTGATCATCGGCGACCGCCAGACCGGCAAGACCGCGATCGCGCTCGACACCATCCTGAACCAGAAGCCGCTCAACGCGCAGCCGGACGAGAACATCAAGCTGTATTGCGTCTATGTCGCGATCGGCCAGAAGCGCTCCACCGTCGCCCAGTTCGTGAAGGTGCTCGAAGAACAGGGCGCGCTGGAATATTCGATCGTGGTCGCCGCTACCGCGTCCGACCCGGCGCCGATGCAGTACATCGCGCCGTTCACCGGCTGCACCATGGGCGAATATTTCCGCGACAATGGCATGCACGCCGTCATCATCTATGACGACTTGTCCAAGCAGGCCGTCGCCTATCGCCAGATGTCGCTGCTGCTGCGCCGCCCGCCGGGCCGCGAAGCCTATCCCGGCGACGTGTTCTATCTGCATTCCCGCCTGCTCGAGCGCGCCGCCAAGCTGAACAAGGACCAGGGCTCGGGTTCGCTGACCGCGCTGCCGGTCATTGAGACCCAGGCCAACGACGTGTCGGCCTACATTCCGACCAACGTGATTTCGATTACCGACGGTCAGATCTTCCTGGAAACCGACCTGTTCTTCCAGGGCATCCGTCCGGCGGTCAACGTCGGTCTGTCGGTGTCGCGCGTCGGATCGTCGGCGCAGACCAAGGCGATGAAAAAGGTCGCCGGCAAGATCAAGGGTGAGCTGGCGCAGTACCGCGAAATGGCGGCGTTCGCGCAGTTCGGTTCCGACCTCGACGCCTCGACCCAGCGCCTCTTGAACCGCGGTTCGCGCCTGACCGAGCTCCTGAAGCAGCCGCAGTTCTCGCCGCTGAAGATGGAAGAGCAGGTTTGCGTGATCTGGGCCGGCACCAACGGCTATCTCGATGCGCTTCCGCTCAACAAGGTGCGTCCTTTCGAAGACGGCCTGCTGTCGCTGTTGCGCGGCAAGAACGTCGAAATCCTCAACAGCATCCGCGAAAGCCGCGATCTCAGCGACGAAACTGCGGGCAAGCTGAAGGCGGTTGTCGAAGGTTTCTCCAAGACGCTTGCTTGATGGGCCGTCATGGCCCGGCGCTAGCCGGGCCTGATGAAAAGAGGCTTGCGGTCGGATCCTAGAGGTCTGATCGCCGGGGTGAACTAAGAATGGCTTCACTGAAAGACATGCGGGTCCGCATCGCCTCGACCAAGGCGACGCAGAAGATCACCAAGGCCATGCAGATGGTCGCAGCCTCCAAGCTGCGCCGCGCGCAGACCGCCGCCGAAGCGGCGCGGCCCTACGCGGAAAAAATGGACGCGGTGATTTCGAACATCGCCACCGCAGCCGCGGGTTCGCCCGGCGCGCCGGCGCTGCTTGCCGGTACCGGTAACGATCAGGTTCACCTGCTGCTGGTTTGCACCGGCGAGCGCGGTCTGTCGGGCGCGTTCAATTCCTCGATCGTACGGCTGGCGCGCGAACGCGCGCTGTCGCTGATCGCCCAGGGCAAAGAGGTCAAGTTCTTCTGCGTCGGCCGCAAGGGCTACGAGCAGCTCCGCCGCCAGTTCGACAGGCAGATCGTCGAACATCTCGACCTGAAATCGGTGCGTCAGCTCGGCTTCATCAATGCCGAAGATATCGCCAGGAAGGTTCTGGCGCGTTTCGATGCCGGCGAATTCGACGTCTGCACGCTGTTCTATTCGCGCTTCAAATCCGTGATCTCCCAGATCCCGACCGCGCAGCAGATCATCCCGCTGGTGGTGGAAGCGCCGGCCGCAAATGCCGGCCCGTCGACGTCCTACGAATATGAGCCGGAAGAAGACGAGATCCTGACGCGCCTGTTGCCGCGCAATCTCGCGGTGCAGATTTTCCGCGCGCTGCTGGAAAACAACGCTTCGTTCTACGGCGCGCAGATGAGCGCGATGGACAACGCCACCCGCAACGCCGGCGACATGATCCGCAAGCAGACCCTTATCTACAACCGAACCCGTCAGGCCCAGATCACCAAGGAGCTGATCGAAATCATCTCCGGCGCCGAGGCACTCTAGCCATTCGCGCGACACCCTGACGGACTTCCTTAAGACAGAATTCGAAGGAGAGAGTTTTATGGCCGCAGCACCAGCAAACCAGACCGGACACATCACCCAGGTCATCGGCGCCGTCGTCGACGTGCAGTTCGAAGGGCATCTGCCCGCCATTCTGAACGCCATCGAAACCAAGAACGCCGGCAACCGCCTGGTGCTCGAGGTGGCGCAGCATCTCGGTGAATCCACGGTGCGTACCATCGCGATGGACACCACCGAGGGTCTGGTCCGCGGCCAGGAAGTCACCGACACCGGCGCGCCGATCCGCGTTCCTGTCGGCGCCGGCACACTGGGCCGCATCATGAACGTGATCGGAGAGCCGATCGATGAAGCCGGTCCGATGGTGTCCGAAGGCCTGCGCCCGATCCATGCGGAAGCGCCGAGCTATACCGACCAGTCCACCGAAGCTGAAATTCTCGTCACCGGCATCAAGGTCGTCGACCTCTTGGCGCCTTACGCCAAGGGCGGCAAGATCGGCCTGTTCGGCGGCGCCGGCGTCGGCAAGACCGTGCTGATTCAGGAACTGATCAACAACGTCGCGAAGGCGCACGGCGGTTACTCGGTGTTCGCCGGCGTCGGCGAGCGCACCCGCGAAGGCAACGACCTCTATCACGAGTTCATCGAATCCAAGGTCAACGCCGACCCGCACAATCCCGATCCGAACGTGAAGTCGAAATGCGCGCTGGTGTTCGGCCAGATGAACGAACCCCCGGGTGCCCGTGCCCGCGTCGGCCTCACCGGTCTGACGGTCGCCGAGCACTTCCGTGACCAGGGTCAGGACGTGCTGTTCTTCGTCGACAACATCTTCCGCTTCACCCAGGCAGGCTCCGAAGTGTCGGCGCTCTTGGGTCGTATTCCTTCGGCGGTGGGTTATCAGCCGACGCTCGCCACCGACATGGGCGCGCTGCAGGAGCGCATCACCACCACGCACAAGGGCTCGATCACCTCGGTGCAGGCGATCTACGTGCCGGCCGACGACTTGACCGACCCGGCGCCCGCGACCTCGTTCGCCCATTTGGACGCGACCACGGTGTTGAACCGCGCGATTTCGGAAAAGGGCATCTATCCCGCGGTGGATCCGCTCGACTCGACCTCGCGCATGCTGTCCCCGCTGGTCGTCGGTCAGGAGCACTACGAGACCGCGCGTATGGTTCAGCAGGTGTTGCAGCGCTACAAGTCGCTGCAGGACATCATCGCCATTCTCGGCATGGACGAACTCTCCGAAGAGGACAAGATCGCGGTTGCCCGCGCCCGCAAGATCGAGCGCTTCCTGTCGCAGCCGTTCCATGTCGCCGAAGTGTTCACCGGTTCGCCCGGCAAGTTCGTCGACCTCGCCGACACCATCAAGGGCTTCCGCGGCCTGTGCGAAGGCAAGTACGACCATCTGCCGGAAGCGGCGTTCTACATGGTCGGCAACATCGAAGAAGCCGTCGAGAAGGGCAAGAAGCTGGCGGCTGAAGCGGCTTAAGTTACTTCGTCATTGCCGGGCTTGACCCGGCAATCCATCGCCAAGAAAAATTCTCTTGATGGACCCGCGGGTGACAGCGGAAAGAACGGAAAGATCCATGGCCACCTTCCACTTCGATCTGGTTTCCCCCGAAAAACTCTCCTTCTCCGGCGAGGTCGATCAGGTTGACGTCCCCGGCGTGGAAGGCGATTTCGGCGTTCTGGCCGGCCATGCGCCGGTTGTGGCCGCGGTCCGTCCCGGCATCCTGACCATCACCTCCGGCGGCACGCATCAGAAGATGATCGTGCTCGGCGGTCTCGCCGAAATGTCGGAGAAGGGCCTCACCGTGCTCGCCGACGTTGCCACCTCGATTCAGGACATCGATCGGGCCCAGTTCGCCGAGACGATTGCCGAGATGGAAGCCAAGCTCGCCGAGAAGGAAGGCACCGAACTCGACCACGCCATCGAGCGGCTCGATCACTTCAAGAGCATCGAGCATCAGCTCAGCTCCACGGCGATGCATTAAGCCCCGGGGTCCCGCTCCGGGGCGCAATGAAGGCCCCTGATAGCATCAGCGCTCGTCACACCGTGACGGGCGCTGAACATTTTGCGGCAGTATTTCTTTCGCAAGCCGCCCGGGCTGTGCCGGGAACCGCTACAGTTGCGCCCGGGAACTTCTGACGGCATTCTCCCGTACCAGAACGTGGTTCGGGGTTGTTTTTATGAAGCGCAAGATCGCGGCGATTTTTGCAGCCGATATTGCCGGCTACCGCCGCCTGGTTGCCGAGGACGAAGAGGAAACGCTGCGGCGGCTCGCGTCCTATCGTGAAGTGACCGACGATTTCATCGCCAAAGGCGGCGGCCGCATTTTCAATACTGCGGGAGACGCGGTGCTTGCCGAATTCCCGAGCGCAGTGGAAGCGCCGTACGCTGCGCCATCGATATCCAGGAAAGCCTGCGCACCCGCAACATGGCGTATCCGCCGAGCCGGCAGATGTCGTTTCGCATCGGCATCACGATCGGCGATGTGGTCGAGCGCGACGGTGACCTGCTGGGCGAGGGCGTCAACATTGCCGCACGCCTCGAGGGCCTCGCCGAAGTCGGTGGCATCTGCGTCTCGCGCGCGGTGCACGAACAGGTCGCCAACAAATTGTCGGTGCAGTTCGCCGATATCGGCGCGCAGGACGTGAAGAACATCCCGACCCCGGTGCATGCCTTCATGGTGGCGATGCGCCGCGAAGACGGCTCCTACTCGACGCCGCAGGTCAAGAAGCCGATCAAGGCTTCGGATCACGGTGCGCCAAACTGGATGTGGCCGGTCGCGGTCACCCTGGTCAGTTTGGCTGCGATCGGCGTCGGCGGCTTTCTGTATTTCACCAAGCTGGAGAACATGGCGGCGAGGCAGGCGCCGCAAGTGGCGAGCAGCCATGTGAGCTCGGCGCCGGCGCCAGTGTCCGTGCCGCCGGTGGCTACGCCATCATCTCCATCGCCGCTTTCGCCGTCTAGTGAGACCCTCGCAATCGCTGCCGTGCCATTTGTCGGTGAGCGGATTCGCGCGGCGCTCGAAAAGGAGTACGTGCCGGGCACCGACTTCAAGGCGGTCGCGCTCAACTTCGGCGGATTCAACGCCTTCGTCACCGGGCAGGCGAGTGAAGAAGTGGCAAAAAGCATGGCGGTCGAGCAATGCCAGAAGCGCGCGGACAGCGCTTCGTCACCGCGAAAATGCGAACTCTATGCTGTCGGCAACAAAGTCGTTTATGCGCACGGCAAGCCGCCCCTGCCACCGCCGCCCTGGATCAAACACGACCAGACAACCGAACGGCCATTTTCCTCAAAGGAAATGCCGTTGACGCGTGATCCCGGCAAGGCGCGGATTGAAAATATCTATGTGCCGGCCCGTAAGACCAAGATACTGGCAGTCGGCCCCGGCGTCGGTCAATACGACATGGTCGTCGGTGTGGATACGGTAGAGGAGGCGGCGCGACGGAGTCTGGAATCGTGTGGCGCCATCGCCGGCGTTCCCTGCATGATTGTAGCGCTGAACGACACGTTCATCGTCCCAGTTCCGACAACGATGAGGGTGACCGGCTTCTTCAAGGCGGCCGATACTTCGCTGGTCGCACCTGAAGCGCGCGATGATGCCGCGCGCAAACTTGCCGATGCTGCAGGTGGATGGAGCGCGGTCGCCGTGGGCGCCGCCAGGCGGCCCGGTCTGGGATTGAAGCAAGCCAGTGAGCAGGCCGCAGTCAACGAAGCCCTCAGCGACTGTGCCAAGCGCGACAGCGATTGCCGTGTCGTCGCGGTCGGGCCGTTTACGGTGGGGCCCAACTAGCGGCGTCTATCAGCTCTGGCGCTTCATCTCGCGCAGCAAGGCCGGCAAGCCGGCCAGATCTTTCAGTATGAAATCGGCGAGCGCGGCATCGGGCCAGCGAACATGGTTGCGGCCCCAAGGGCCGCGTTCAAGTAAGGCGGTCTTCATGCCAAAATTCCGCGCCGGAATGACGTCGTTATCGAGACGGTCACCGACATAGAGCACTTCGGCTGGATCGAGGTCGGTCATCGCGAGCGTCTTGCTATAGAAATCGAGCGAAGGCTTGTCGACGCCGAGCTCCGCCGAGGTCGTGATCAATCTGGCCTCGAGGCCGAACGAATCGAGCGCCGCCTTGGCCGTGGGCGGTTGATTGCCGGCGATATCGACAAACCAGCCGTCATGCGTCAGTTCGGACAGGCACGGCCTCGCGTCGGCGTAGAGATCGCCTGCTTCGATCCTGAAATCCGTTCCGCTTCGCTTGCGCTCGGCGACAGCGGCACGGACGTCAAAACCCGGCCGCAGCCGCTCGAAGACCAGGCGGTAATTCTCGCCTTTGGCAATGATATCGTCGAGCACGGCCAGAAACTCGGCCCTGTCGACGCCCATGGTGTCGGCCCAGCCGTGCAGCAAGCGCGTTTCGTCGATCAGCGTCTCGCCAACGTCGAAAAATATGGCGCGGATCGGCATCGGCACTTTCTTAAGTAGGTGTGGCTGCAAATCGTGCGAACGCCGTGGCGACGGTCATGTACACCTCGCGCCGGAACGGCACCACGAGACCGGCAACACGGTCGAGCCGTTCCCAGCGCCATTGGTCGAATTCGGCCGGCTGCCCGTTGCGCGGCGTCAACGGGTCGATCTCGTCGTCACGCCCGGTGTAGCGCAGCGCGAACCATTTTTGCCGCTGGCCGCGGAATTTGGCGAGGCGATGCGAGGGGGGACCGTCATAGGGCGGGAACTCGTAAGTCATCCAGTCGGTTTCACCGAGATGCTCGGCGCTGACCGCCCCGGTCTCCTCCCAGAGTTCGCGCATCACCGCATCACGCGGATTCTCGTTAGCGTCGATGCCACCCTGCGGCATCTGCCATTCGAGGCCGGGGAGGATGATCTCGGGTCCATCGTCGCGGAAGCGCCGGCCGATCAGCACCTGACCGGCAGCGTTGAACAGAGCGATCCCGACATTGGGGCGGTACGGTTTTGTATCTGTCATTGATGCTTGATGTGTTAGGCGTCATTCCGGGTTCGCTCGCGCTCCGGAATGACGGGTACATTACTTGCCCGCGAGGCTGGAAAATTCCTGCACCACGCGTTCATAGACCGGCCGCTTGAACGGCACGATCAGGCTCGGAAGATTCTTCATCGGCTCCCAACGCCAACTGATGAATTCGGCCTTGTGGCCGCCGCCGGGGCTCGCGACATTGATCTCGCTATCCTTGCCGGTGAAGCGGACCGCAAACCATTTCTGGCGCTGCCCGCGGTACCGGCCCTTCCAGGTACGGCCGGCCACGGTGCGCGGAATGTCGTAGATCAGCCAGTCGGCGACCTCGCCGAGTTTCTCCACCGAGCGAACGCTGGTTTCCTCATAGAGCTCGCGCTTTGCCGCCGCCCAGGTATCCTCACCGGGATCGACGCCGCCTTGCGGCATCTGCCAGACGTGCGTTTCGTCGACATGCTCGATGCCTCCGGCGCGGCGACCGATGAAGACCAGCCCCGCCGCATTAATCAGCATCATGCCGACGCATGTCCGGTAAGGCAGGTCTTCGTAGCGCGCCATTCCGTCGATTTTCCTTGCAGGTTTCCTACACACACAATTCGAACGATCAGGCGGGCGGAATCCGGCAATGCCGGATTGGCGCCATCAGGTTGATCCCTATCCTGATTTTGATTTCAGCATCGCCGTTGTCAATGGCACAAGCAGGATGCCACGGGTCTCGAGCGTCTTGATCCAGGCGGCGAGCCGCTCGATCGAAATCGGCAGGGCCGAGGCGACGCCGACGGCCAAGCCGCGTTCCTTGGCCAGGGTTTCGAGCTTGAGCAGCGTCCGGTCGATCTCGGCCGAGGTCGGCACCGCGTCGATGGTGAAATCGGCCTTGGTGAAGGGCATCGCCTGACCCGCCGCCAGTGCGGGGGCGGCGCTGCGCGGGGTGGAGCCGTCATCGAGATAGCCGAGGCCGCGCTTGGCCGCCTCGCGGATGATCGGCTGCATCACGGCGTCCGTTGCCACAAAGCGCGCGCCCATGAAGTTGGCGATCCCCGCATAGCCCTGGATCCGGCTCATATGCCAATATAGCCGGTCGATATTCTGCTCGGGCGCCAGCGTCGTCAGCAGGGTCTGCGGGCCGGGATCGTTGTCGGGATAATCGAACGGTTCCATCGGGACCTGCAGCAGAATCTCGTGGCGTTGCGCCCGCGCGCGCTCGGCGAGTTTCGTCGGGTCCGCCCCATAGGGCGTAAACGCCAGCGTCACGGCGGGCGGCAACTTCATGATGGCATCAACCGTCTTGGCGGCGCCGACACCGAGGCCCCCGACGACGATGGCGACAACGGGCATCTTGGCGGCCTTGGCGCGGTCGGCGTCGGCGGCATAGACCGTAAATGGCTTCAGGCCGTCGGCAACCACCGGGATCATGCCGTAGCGCGACTTCTCCAGCAGGCGCGGATCGATGCCGGCCATCGCGGTTGCCGGCGCTGTCTCCGCATCGTTCTTGTTGCCGGCATCGCCGCCGATCACGACGTCCTGCCGCTTGCCGCTGGATCCGTCGATGATGGTGACGGTCTTGTTTTCGCCGGCCGCAGCCTGTTTGGGCGCGGATGTCGCAGCCTGCCCGGCGGGACCGGCCGCGGCCGCGGTGGCTTTCTCGTCAGTCACGGGCGTCTTGCGCATGGCGACGTGCGCGACCGGCTCGCCGCCAAACGGATTGTCCGCAAACAGGGCGATGGTGGCAAAGCCGACCAGGAACAGGCCAAGCAGCACGGCCAGCGCCTGCATCGCGGTGAACGGCAGCCGGAACCGGCGCTTCTTGCGCTTGGTGTCCTGTCCGAGCGGCGTGCTCAGCTCGTCGGCCGTTTCCGTCATGAACCTCCCCGAATCAACCACCGACGATACCACGATGGACCGGATTCGAGCGCTCGCGACCCGCTCAAAAGCGGTCCACCCCGAGATGCGGCGGGGATATAGCGTTTTCGAGCGAAGTGGGACCCGGTTCGCATAGCAATCAAGCTTGCACAGATTGCGTAGACTTATCTGCGGTAGAAAACACGTCAAAACAAGAATCTGGAACCGGCAACAAAAAGGGCGGCCCGAACGCCGCCCTTTTCACGGAAACTAGCGTGGTTCGATCAGTTCGCAGCCTTGGTGGCGGGCTTGTCGATCGCCGCCTTGTCGCCGGTCGCGGGCGCCGCGGTGGCGGTCGACTTGATGCCGTGCAGGAGGTCGGCCGCGGTCTTCAGGGCCTTGTCGTCCTTGGCATCCGGCGGCACGTAGGATTGCGAGCCGGTCTTCTCGTCGCCGTCGTTCTTCAGATGGCCGCGAAGCGAGGCTTCGCCCTTGGTGTCGGTCCGCGACTTCAACTCGTCAGGAACGTCCTGCAGTATTTCGATATCCGGAACGATGCCCTTGGCCTGGATCGATTTGCCGGACGGCGTGTAGTAACGCGCGGTGGTCAGCCGCAGTGCGCCGTTGCCGCTGCCGAGCGGGATGATGGTCTGGACCGAGCCCTTGCCGAACGAGCGGGTACCGATCAGCGTCGCGCGCTTGTGGTCCTGCAGCGCACCCGCCACGATTTCGGAAGCAGAGGCGGAGCCACCGTTGATCAGCACGATCACCGGCTTGCCCTTGGTCAGGTCGCCGACATGCGCGGCGCGGCGCTGGGTTTCCTCGGCATTGCGGCCGCGGGTCGAGACGATCTCGCCGCGCTCGAGGAAGGTGTCGGAAACCGTCACCGCTTCCTCCAGCAAGCCGCCGGGATTGTTGCGCATGTCGATGATGAAGCCCTTCAGCTTGTCGGCGCCGATCTGGTTCGTCAGATTGCCGATCTCGCGCTTGAGGCCCTCGGTGGTCTGTTCGTTGAAGGTCGTGATGCGGATATAGGCGATGTCGTCCTGTTCGACGCGGGCGCGCACCGAACGGACGCGGATATTGTCGCGTACCAGCGTGACTTCGATCGGATTGTCCTGGCCCTTGCGGATGATCTTGAGCCGGATCTTGGTGTTGACCGGCCCGCGCATCTTCTCGACAGCCTGGTTGAGGGTGAGACCCTGCACGGCTTCGTCGTCGAGATTGGTGATGATGTCGTTGGCCATGATGCCAGCCTTCGACGCCGGCGTGTCGTCGATTGGGGACACGACCTTGATCAGGCCGTCTTCCATCGTGACTTCGATGCCGAGGCCGCCGAACTCACCGCGGGTCTGCACCTGCATGTCGCGGAAGCTCTTGGCGTCCATGTAGCTGGAATGCGGATCGAGACCGGCCAGCATGCCCGAGATGGCGGACTCGACCAGCTTGGAATCGTCTGGCTTCTCGACGTAGTCGCTGCGCACCCGCTCGAATACATCGCCGAACAGATTGAGCTGGCGATAGGTGTCCGAGGTCGCCGCACGCGCGACCGATCCCATCAGCACAGAACGAGGCTGCGTCACGAAGAGCGTCAATGCTGCGCCGGTGGCGGCGCTGAGGAGAATTACTGAAGTCTTGCGCATCATCCGCGAACCTTTTCGCCTTCATTTGCGGCCCACCATGGGCCTGGATCGATTGGAGTGCCGTCCTTACGGAACTCAACATAGAGCACGGGCTGACTCGCGGTGGTGGCGAGAATCGATGCAACCTGGGATGTCGATCCCATGGTGGCGACCGGCTCCCCCGTAAGTACAAACTGGCCGATGTTAACCGAAATGCGCTCCATCCCGGCGATCAGGACATGATACCCGCCACCGGCATTAAGGATCAAGAGTTGTCCGTAGCTGCGGAACGGCCCGGCGTAAACAACCCAGCCGTCACACGGGGTTGTGACTTGGGCGCCGGCCCGGGTTGCCAAGGAAATGCCTTTTTCGGCGCCACCCGCGCCGTCGGAACCGCCAAAATCGCGAATCTTGCGGCCATTGACCGGCAGGGCGAACAATCCCTTGGCGGAGGCAAAGGCGATCGCCGGGCTGAGTCGGGCAGGATCCTTCAGCGCCCCCAGATTGGGCTTGCCGCCGGGGGTCACCGGGGCCCCCTTCAGGCTGGCGGTGGCGGCCGCCTTGGCGGCGCTTTTCAGGTCCTGCTCCAGTTTGGCGATCAGGCCCTGCAAACTGTCGACCTGTTTGGACAGCGTGATGGCGCGGGCGCCTTCCGCTTCCATGTCCTTTTCGATCGCGCTCTGCTTTCGCTGCCGCTCGTCGACCAGCGCCGCTAGCCGGACCTGATCGTCTTTCAACTTGTCACGATCGAGCGCCAGCGCATCGCGCTCGGTGGCGATGGTCTTGCGGAGCGCGACGAGTTCGCCGAGATCGTTGGCCAGTCTTTCCGCGCGACCGCGGAGTTCGGGCACGACAGATCCGAGCAGCATGGCGGTGCGGAGCGATTGCAGCGCGTCTTCCGGGCGGACCAGCAGCGCCGGCGGTGTGCGCCGTCCGGCACGCTGCAGCGCCGCCAGCACCTCGATGATTTCGGCACGGCGCGAGTCGAGGGAGCCGCGAATCTGCTGCTCACGGCTGTCGAGCGGACGCAGCCGCGCTTCGGCGTCGCCGATGCGCGTTTCCACGCCGCGCACCTGGGCGGCGATGTCGATCAGCTGCGCATTGAGCTTGCTGCGGTCCTGCCCGATCGATGCGATATCGGCTTTCAGCTTCTGCTGCAGCTCGGCGGCCTTCTTCTGCTGCTCTCGCGCAGCTTCCAGTTCCTGCTCGCGTTCCTTGATGGCTTCGGGGGAAGGCGCGGCGGCTTGTTGGGCAGGCAACTGTTGGGCCGGCGCTTGTTGGGATGGCGCCGGCTGTGCGGGCGCCGTCACCTGCGCGGCTGCCGGCGAAATCGAAAGACCCATCAGGCTTGCGGACAACAGCACAACGCAAAGCGGAACACGCGACGCCAACGAACCATCATGGCCGATGCCGTCAGGGCGTACTTGAATGTCCCGTGTTGTGTGCATCCAGTTATTCAGCGCTCTCTATTCACGCTACCGTGCCTAAGCGCGGTGATAGGGGTGGCCCGACAGAATCGTCGCGGCCCGGTAAATCTGTTCCAGAAGCATGACGCGGACCATTTGATGCGGCCAGGTCGCCGAGCCGAACGCAATGCGCAGTTTGGCTCTGCGCTGCAAATCGGGCGAAAGTCCGTCCGCGCCGCCGATTGTGAAAATTGTGTTGGCGACCGCTTCATCCCGCCAGCGGCCGAGCTGCTGGGCGAAGCTTGCGCTGTCGATGCTCTTGCCGCGTTCGTCGAGCGCCACCAGCACGCATTTCTCCGGGATCAGCGCTGCAATCGCAGCCGCCTCTTCGGCGATCCGGGTCGCGGCGTCGCGCGCGCGGCTTTCCGGAATTTCATGAATCTCGAGGCCGCGAAAGCCGAGCTTGCGGCCGATGTCCTCGAAGCGCTCGCGATAGCGTTCGGCCAGTTCCCGCTCCGGGCCCTGTTTCAGCCGGCCGATTGAAACGACGACGATCTTCATTCAAAGCATGCCGCGCCGAAAAAGCGTCAAATCGTTTAGTCGCGCGCCAACGGCGCGCGCACGCGACATGCGCTGCAGCCGATTCGCATCGGCTCAAAAACTCAGATCGCCTCAGCCGCCGCCGGGTTTTGCGTCCACAATCTTTCCAGATTGTAGAATTCACGCACCTCGGGTCTGAATACGTGCACGACCACATCGCCGGAATCGATCAGCACCCAGTCGCAATTGGGCAAGCCCTCGACATGAATGCCTTTGATGCCGGTTTCCTTCAGGGCCTTGGTGACGTTTTCCGCGATCGCGCCGACGTGCCGGTTGGCCCGGCCGGAGGTGACGATCATGTAGTCGGAAAAAGCCGATTTGCCGCGAAGGTCGATGGTGACCGTTTCTTCCGCCTTCATATCGTCGAGGCGGGAGAGGATCATATTCAGCGTCTTGTCGGCGTCGGGTTGCGCCTTCAAGGCCGCAGCTTTGGTCGATGTTTTGCGCGCGGTTTTTGCAGCAGGCTTTGCAGCAGAAGTCTTGGAAACCTTGGGCAAAACAGACTTGGACAATACAGATGTGGCCAGGGACCATTCCTTTCACTGTATCGCGAACGCCGAATCTTGGTGTCCACGGGCTATATTAGGCATGTGGGGTTAACGGTTTCAATATTCCAGTGAGACCCAGCCCTCACTTCGTCCTCCAGCTTCCGTCCGAGTTCCGAAGGCCGGTCGAAGACAGGTTCAGTTTCATGCCGGTAAGGAAGGCCCAGGCGGGCGTGTGCTGCTCCGCCAACCGGGCAGCCTGATTCTCGGGCAGGCGGTAGCGCGCCAGCGCCTGTGCGGCGGGTGCGGCAAGCGCCCGGAAACTCTGTGGGGGGCGGTCGATCACAGCGATCGGCACCTCGGACGCGATGCGCCGCCAATCCTTCCAGCGATGGAACTGCGCGAGATTGTCAGCGCCCATGATCCAGACAAAATGCACACCGGAGACGCGGCGCCGCAAATGGATGATCGTGTCGACAGTATAGCGGGTGCCGATGACAGCTTCGAGACAGCTGATATCGATGCGCGGATCGTCGGCGACCCTGCGCGCAGCGTCGGCGCGTTCGGACAGGTCATGCAGCCCGCCATTGTCCTTCAGCGGATTGCCCGGTGTCAGCAGCCACCAGACGCGATCGAGCTTCAGACGCTTCAGCGCGAACTGGCTGATGGCGCGGTGCGCCGCGTGCGGCGGATTGAACGAGCCGCCGAGCAGGCCGACGCGCATGCCCTTGGTGTGGAACGGGATCGCCTGCGAAGCGGATTGTGGCGGCATCAATGCTGCCACTGCGCGCGCGGGGGGTTGCTCGAAAGCGTTGTTGGGGTCACGGCCGCGTCTGCCCGGTGCCGCGGACGCGATATTTGAAACTGGTCAGTTGCTCTGCGCCGACAGGGCCGCGGGCGTGGAATTTGCCGGTGGCAATGCCGATCTCGGCGCCGAAGCCGAATTCGCCGCCATCGGCGAATTGCGTCGATGCGTTGTGCAGCACGATCGCCGAGTCGACCTCGCTCAGGAATTTCTCGGCGGCATCTGCGTCTTCCGTCACGATCGCATCGGTGTGGTGCGAGCCGTGATTCTGGATATGCGCGATCGCGTCATCGAGCCCATCGACGACTTTCGCGGCGATGATCGCGTCCTCATACTCGGTGTCCCAGTCCTCGTCGGAGGCGGGTTTCACTCTGCTGTCGACGCGCTGCACGGCGGCGTCGCCGCGCACTTCACAGCCGGCATCGATCAGCATTTCGACCAGCGGCTTCAGGCTGACAGATGCGCCGGCGCGATCGATCAACAAGGTCTCGGCGGCCCCGCAAACGCCGGGGCGGCGCATCTTGGCATTGAGCACGATCGACTTCGCCATTTCGAGCTTGGCGGTGTGATCGACATAGACGTGGTTGACGCCTTCGAGATGCGCGAACACCGGCACGCGCGCTTCGGCTTCGACGCGCGCGACGAGACTCTTGCCGCCGCGCGGCACGATCACGTCGACGCCGCCGTTCAAGCCGGTCAGCAGCAGGCCCACCGCCGCACGATCACGGGTCGGCACCAGCGTGATCGCGGCTTCGGGCAGACCGGCTTCGCGAAGACCCTGCACCAGGCAATCATGGATCGCGCGGCAGGAACGGAAACTGTCGGAGCCGCCGCGCAGGATCACGGCGTTGCCGGATTTCAGGCACAGCACGCCGGCGTCGGCGGCGACGTTGGGGCGGCTTTCGAAGATCACGGCGATGACGCCGAGCGGCACCCGCACGCGCTCGATGGTCATGCCGTTGGGGCGCTGCCAGCTTTCGGTGACGGCGCCGACCGGATCGGCAATGCCGCGCACGGTCGCGACACCCTCGGCCATCGCTTCGACCCGGGCCGGCGTCAGCGTCAGGCGATCGATGAAGGCCGACGTCGCGCCGCCGGAGCGCACTTCGGCGACATCCTCGGCATTGGCGGCGAGGATATCGGGCGCATGGCTGCGGATCGCGGACGCGATGGCGTCGAGCGCCCGGTTTTTCTGTTCGGGCGAGGCGAGTGCCAGCACCCGCGCAGCAGCGCGCGCGCGGGAAGCGAGTTCGGTCATCAAAGCGGGTAAATCGGCGTTGCCGTCGATTGCCTTGAGGGGCGCGGTCATGGTGGTCCCGGGGGTATCAGGTTAAGGCCATGTCCTAGCACGGAAATCCCGCTCTTGCGAGGTGCGGAGCCGGCATGGCTGGCTGGCGGTCAAGGGCTGGTGGCTCGGCCAATGACGGAGTTGAAGGCAAATACTGTTCACCTTGCGACGGGCCCAGAATATCATTAAATATCAAACTATGATACTTGAGGACGCGAAATGGCAAGTAGTTACAGCATCGGCAAGCACTTCGAGGGGTTCATCGAAGGCCTGATCGAGACTGGCCGCTATTCTACGGCAAGTGAGGTCATGCGCGAGGGGCTGCGGCTCGTCGAAGAACGTGAGGAACGGCGCAAGGCCAAACTCGAGGCGCTGCGCGCCGAAATCCAGAAGGGTCTCGACAGCGGGCCGATGGAAGAGATCGATGTCGCGGAATTTTTCAAAAGCATAAAGACACGGGGGCGGGAGCAATTGGCCGCGCGCAAACGAGCCAAATAGATTTCAACTTCGATGGAAGTGTTCAACTTCCGTCATGGCCGGGCTTGTTCCGGCCATCCACGTCTTTGCATACACAACAAAAGTAAGACGTGGATGCCCGGGACAAGCCCGGGCATGACGAACGTGATGCACTTAGCCCGAAACCACTTTATTTGGCCGGAATAGTCCCCGCCGGCCCCACCACCAGATCATCGCGGTGAATCATCTCGGCCCGGCCGCTGATCCCCAGAATGGTCATCACGTCAGGCGAGGAGCGGCCTTTGATCTTCTCGGCGTCCTCGGCGTCATAGGCGACGAGGCCGCGGCCGATCTCATGGGTATCCGGGCCGCGCACCACCACGGCGTCGCCGCGGGCGAACTGGCCGTCGATCCGGATCACGCCGGCCGGCAGCAGGCTCTTTCCGGCGCGCAGCGCCGTGACCGCACCGGCGTCGATGGTCAGTGTGCCCTTCGGCTCCAGCGAACCCGCGATCCAGCGTTTTCGCGCCGTGACGGGGTTGGCCGGCGTCAGGAACCAGGTGCAGCGGCCGCCGTCGGCGATGGCCTGCAGCGGATGCTCGATCTTGCCCGACGCGATCAGCATGTGCGTCCCGGCGGTGGTCGCGATCTTCGCCGCTTCGATCTTGGTGTACATGCCGCCGCGCGACAGTTCGGATTCGGCAGCCCCCGCCATCGCCTCGATTTCCGAGGTGACCGATTCGACGACCGGAACCAGCTTCGCGTTGGGATTGGCGCCGGGCGGCGCATCGTAGAGGCCGTCGATGTCGGACAGCAGGATCAGCAAATCGGCGCTCGTCATGGTGGCGACGCGCGCGGCGAGGCGGTCATTGTCGCCGTAGCGGATTTCGTTGGTGGCGACCGTGTCGTTCTCATTGATGACGGGCACCGCGCGCCATTCCAGCAGCTTGGCGATGGTCGAGCGGGCATTGAGGTAGCGCCGGCGCTCCTCGGTGTCCTGCAGCGTCACCAGGATCTGTCCGGCCCCGATGCCGTGATCGCCGAGCACTTCCGACCAGATCCGCGCCAGCGCGATCTGTCCGACGGCCGCAGCCCCCTGGCTTTCCTCCAGTTTTAACGGCCCGCGCGGCAGCTTGAGGCGGCTGCGTCCGAGCGCAATCGACCCCGATGAAACCACCAACACGTCGCGGCCCTGGCCATGCAGCTTGGCGATGTCGGCGGCCAGCGCTGATAGCCAGGACGAGCGCACTTCGCCCGCGTCGGAATCGATCAGCAGCGACGAGCCGACCTTGACGACGATACGGCGAAAATTCTTGAGCGCGGGGCGGGCCATGGATCAGGTCTTCGAATGCTATGGAAGGGGGCTGTTTTGCAGCAGGACGGGGGGCGGTGCAAGCGACCCGGCACCGTATGAGCCATGTTCCAATGGCGGCCGCAGTCTGGTGTAATGGGTCAAATCTTGCGGGGGGAAGGTAAATGGATCGTCGCAGTTTTTTGGCGGGAAGCATCGGATGGTCGTTGGCAGCTAGTGCCGGTGAGGCGTTCGCCCAATCCGGTCCGCTGACGAGGATCATCTTCCCGTTCGCGGCGGGCGGCAGCGGCGACATGTTGTGCCGCCAGCTGGCGCAATACCTTCCTCCGCTGATCGACCGCAGCGTCATCGTCGAGAACCGTACCGGCGGCGATGGGCTGATCGGCATCCGGGCGGTGAAGGGCGCCGCCCCCGACACCACCACCGTCCTGGTGACCACCGGCCCGACCATGTACCTGCTGCCGATGGTGGAGAACCAGCCGAGCTACGACTCGGCGAAGGATTTCATCCCGGTCTCACAGATTGCCCGCTTCGAATTCGTTGTGGTGGTGAGCCCCTCGATCGGCGTGACGGACTTCAAGCAATTGGTGGCCTGGATCAAAGCCAATCCCTCGAAAGCCAGTTACGGCGTGCCGTCGAGCGGCACCATTCCGCATTTCACCGGATGGCAGCTCGAAAAGGCGCTTGGCCTTTCCATGACGCGTGTGGCGTATCGCGGCTCGGCGCCGATCATCACCGATCTCGTCGGCGGACACATCCCATTCGCCGTCACGACGCTTTCGGACACCATCACGCAGCATCGGGCCGGCGGCATCCGCATCGTAGCGGTGAGCGGCCCGGCGCGCTCGCCCTTCCTGCCCGACGTGCCGAACCTGAAGGAACTCGGCGTCGATCTGGTGGCTGACGGCTGGTACGGCATGTGGCTGCCGGCGGGCAGTTCGCCGGATTTCGCCAAGAAGCTGAGCGCTGCCGCAGCCGAAGTGCTGGCAAAGCCTGATGTGAAGGAGAAGCTCAACGCCGTCTCGCTCATTCCGGTCGGCTCGACGCCGGAGGATCTGACCAAGGCGCTCGCGGCCGACACCGCATTCTGGCAGCCGATCGTGAAGGCCACGGGCTACAAGATCACGAATTGAGGGCTGGCGCGCACGGATATCGGCCTGAGGATTCGTTCAGGACTACCCCTCACTTCGCGCCGGCCTTTTCCAGGATGGCCACCATCTCGCGATAGCCGCGACCTTTGGCGAGTTTGAGCGGTGTCGCGCCACTGCCGTCCGGAATGTTCACGTCGGCGCCGGCCTCGACCAGGGCACGCAGCGTCTCGGTGTGGTTGCTGCCGCCGTCGCCAAGCACGATGGATTCGATCAGCGCGGTCCATTTCAGATTGTTGACATGATCCAGCGGTGCCTTGGCGGCGACCAGCATTCGCACCACTTCAGCATGGCCAAGGTGAGCTGCCGCGATCAGGGCCGTGCCGTCGTAGCGGCTGGTGACGGCCTTTGGGTTGCCTCCACCCTCGATCGCGATTCGGAGCATCGGCACATCGTTGGCGACCGCCGCGATCGTGATGATGTCGTAACGGTCGGCTTCAAGCTTGTTCGGATCGGCACCGAGCCGGATCAAAGCGCGGGCAGCATCGTGCTTTTTCAGGTAGACGGCGACGTGCAGCGGCGTTCGCTGCCGGCTGTCGACAGCTTCCTTGTTTTCATTCGAGGCGATGCGCTGTTCGATTTCGGCGACGTCGCCGCGGGCGGCCGCGGCATGCAGGCCACTATAGGCACGCAGTTCCGTCTCGGTCGGGGCGATCTGGGCGAAGGCGGGCAGCGCAGTCACGAGCGCGATAAGCAGGACAGCGAGGACGTGCATGGGAGAGCCTCCCGGCGCTACTGTGTTGCAATCCGCTTGCGGATCGCGGCCAATTCCGCCTCGTCCCAGATGCCGATCAGGACGCCGTTTTTCACCTGAAGCTGGTTCTCCGCGTAGGCGGCGATCTTCGCGTTCGGCGTGGTGATGTGCATCTTGGGATGCAGCGCCCAGTCGAACAGCGCCGCTTGCAGCCGCGCGATCACCTCAGTGCATGCAGGGTCTTCGCCGCGATCGGCGAATTCCAGGGGATCACTTTCGAGGTCGTACAGCATCGGGCGGAAGCCTGAGGCCTGAACGTATTTCCAGCGGCCGTCGAACACCATGAACAGGCGGCATTGCTCGATCGGCTGGTTCAGCTTCAAGCGAACGTCCTGCATGCAATAGTCGTATTCGGAGAACACCACCTTGCGCCAATCGGCGGGCGCTGCGCCATGCAGCAGCGGCAGCAGGGAGCGACCTTCGAGAATATGATCCGGCGCCTTGCCGCCGAAATATTCGATGAAGGTCGGCGCCAGATCGATCGCTTCGACCAGCGCATCGCTGACAGTACCGCGCGTCGCGTCGGCCTCGCGTGACGGATCGATCACGATCAGCGGAATTTTGGCGGATTGATCGTGGAACAGATCCTTCTCGCCCATCCAGTGATCACCGAGATAGTCGCCGTGGTCGGAGGTGAACACGATCATCGTGGTGTCGAGCAGGCCGCGGCTCTCCAGGAACTGCATCAAGACGCCCATCTGGTCGTCGATCTGCTTGATCAGGCCCATATAGGTCGGGATGACTTTTTCCCGCGCCTCGTCACGCGCCATGTTGCGGGAGTAGCGCATGTCCATGTAGGCGGCGAACACCGGATGCGCTTCCTGACGCTCCTTCTCCGAACGCACCGCCGGCAGGATGTCGGCCGCGCTGTACATGCTGGCGTAGGGTTCGGGGGCGATATAGGGCCAATGCGGCTTGATATAGGACAGATGCAGGCACCAGGGACGTCCGTCCGTTTCCGCTTCCGCGATGAAGTCCATCGCGCGGCGGGTCATGTAGGGCGTCTCGGAATGCTCTTCCGGGACACGGGCGGCCTTGTCGGCGTGCACCAGTAGCCAGCCGTTCTGCAGCGCGCCGTCGTCATCCGCGCCTGAATTGGCCCAATGCTCCCAGGGGTTGGTGGCCTCGTATCCCTGCTCACGCAGATAATTGTCGTAACGCGGGCGGGGCCGGTTATCGGGATGCAGACCGTCGTCGCGCTCATAGGGCTCGAAACCGCATTCCGACACATGCACGCCGATGATGGAATCCGGCGCGATCCCGAGCGCCTTCAGGCCTTCGATATCAGGCGCCATGTGGGTCTTGCCGACCAGCACGTTGCGGACGCCGATCTTGTTCAGGTGATCGCCGAGCGTGGGCTCGCCCACCCGCAGCGGCCAGCCGTTCCAGTGCGAGCCGTGCGAGCGCATGTAGCGGCCGGTGTAGAACGACATCCGCGACGGGCCACAGATCGGTGACTGCACATAGGCTTTTGAGAAGCGCACGCCGCGTTTCGCCATCGCATCGATGTTCGGCGTCGTCAGCGTCGGGTGGCCGGTACAGCCCAGATAATCATAGCGAAGCTGATCGCACATGATCCAGAGGACGTTCTTGGGCTGCGGCATGCTTCACACAGGGTACGATTTCAATCGTCCGATGCTGCAATATCGAACGGCTGATTGCAAACGTACTCGCAGTGCGAGGTCAGCCCTGCGGCGTCGCCGGGGTCCAGGGCTCGGCCTGTGCCGCGCCGCCCTTGGCCTTCAGCGAAACCGGGGCCTCGCCGATCACCTCGACGAGCGCCTTCAGCGCTTCCGGCATGCCTTCGCCGGTTACCGCCGAGATCAGCAGCGGCGTCTTCTTCGCCGCGCGCTTCAACCGGTCCTTTTGCTTCTTCAGCTCGTCCGGCGTCACGGCATCGATCTTGTTGAGCGCGACGATCTCGATCTTCTCGGCGAGATGTCCCTCATAGGCATCGAGCTCGGTGCGGACCGTCTTGTAGGCATTGCCGGCATGTTCGCAGGTCGCATCGATCAGATGCAGCAGCACGCGGCAGCGCTCGACATGGCCCAAAAACCGGTCGCCGAGGCCGGCGCCTTCATGCGCGCCCTCGATCAGGCCGGGAATATCCGCCAGCACGAATTCACGGCCCTGCGCGTTCACGACGCCGAGCTGCGGATGCAATGTGGTGAAGGGATAGTCCGCGATCTTCGGTTTTGCCGCGCTGACGACGGAGAGGAAGGTCGACTTGCCGGCATTGGGCAGGCCGACGAGGCCGGCATCCGCGATCAGTTTCAGCCGCAGCCAGATCCAGCGTTCCTCGCCTTCCTGGCCGGGATTGGCGTTGCGCGGCGCGCGGTTGGTGGAGGATTTGAAGTGCGCATTGCCGAAGCCGCCATTGCCGCCTTCGGCCAGTACGAATTTTTCGCCGAGCGTGGTGAAGTCGTGGATGAGCGTTTCACGATCTTCATCGAAGATCTGCGTGCCGACCGGCACCTTGAGCACGATCGACTTGCCGTTGGCGCCATGGCGGTCCTTGCCCATGCCATTGGTGCCCTTCTGCGCCTTGAAGTGCTGCTGATAGCGATAGTCGATCAGCGTGTTCAGGCCATCGACCACTTCGATGACGACGTCGCCGCCGCGGCCGCCATTGCCGCCGGAGGGGCCACCAAACTCGATGAACTTCTCGCGGCGGAACGCCACGCAGCCGTTGCCGCCGTCGCCGGAGCGGATATAGACCTTTGCTTCGTCAAGGAATTTCATGATGGCTTCTATGGCGTTTCGAGCGAATTGCGCAGCGGATCGCGATGCAATCAAGTTTACGCAGATTGCGTAGACTTATCTGCGGCAAACGCGTCAAAACGATCGCTGGAGCCTCGTTCCGATCAATCGGTGCAGAATAGGTTCTAGGTAAGGCAGGGGGGGCGCTGCGGCAACCCTTAAGCCGTCAAACATTGCCGAAAAGCCTTAATTTTCGGGACTTTTTGCCGCCCAGGGCGATATTTAGGCCTCTCAAGCGGGATATCGCTCCAACCAGCGCATATCGGGGCTCGCGGCGATCGAATGGGGCGGCGCGATCAGGTTGGCCGCTTGCGGATCAGAAATTTCTGCATTCCCTCCAGCACCAGTTCCTTGCGTTGGTTGAACACGGTCGAGCGCAGCGTCACCACGCCGGTGGTGCGGCCGGGGACCAGTTCGGTTACTTCAAGCGCGGGATAGATGGTGTCGCCGGCATAGACCGGCTTGAGGAACCGGCTCGACTGTTCGAGGAAACCGATCAGCGATTCCTCGACGATGTAAGGAAACAGCCCGGCGCCCGGCGCGGTGTGCACCAGGGTCTGGAATCCATGCGCCAGCAGGTCCGGCATGCCGCGGCTGCGGCAATATTCGACATCGTAATGGATCGGGTGGGTATCGCCGCTCGCGGTCTGGAACGCGGCGAACACGGCCGAGGTCTGGGTCCGGCTCGGGATCACGAAACGCTCGCCGAGTTTGAAATCCTCGAACCAGCGCTGCTCGGGCACCATGCGATGCTGTGCGGGGTCGAACTCGGCCATGGCGGATTTCCTGTTGTGCTCTGCGAGATGGCGTACCGGTAGCGCAGCAGCCATGCTGCGACAATCCGTTCAAATCGTCATGCGCGGGCTTGTCCCGGGCATCCACGCCTTTAAAACAACGACGCACCAAAACGTGGAAGACCGGCGCAAACCCGGCGCTTTGAGGAAATGTCCCTGTTCGCAAAACCATCCACCTATGACGAGCGTTCCGCGCGGCTGGCCGGCATCGGATTGATGCTGCTGTCGATCTTCATGTTCTCGTTCGGCGACGCGCTCGGCAAGTTCATGGTCGCGACCTATTCGGTCGGGCAATTGCTGTGGCTGCGCGCCTGCGCGGCGCTCCTGGTGCTGCTGCCGATCATCTGGAGGCAGCGCGCCGAATTCACGCGCCTGGAACGGCCCTGGCTGCAATTGCTCCGGGTAACGCTCTCCACGCTGGAAGTTGCCGCCTTCTTTATCGCGACCGTCTACCTGCCGCTCGCCGACGTCATCACCTATTATCTGGCGGCGCCGATTTTCGTCACGGCGCTGTCGGGGCTGGTGCTGGGCGAGCGCGTCGGCTGGCGGCGCTGGAGTGCGATTCTGATCGGCTTCGTGGGCGTACTGATCGCGCTGCGGCCGTCGGCGCAGACCGTGAGCTGGCCCGCGATGATCGCGCTCGGCGGCAGCCTGTCGTTTGCGCTTTTGATGCTGATCACGCGATCGCTGCGGGCGACGCCGGACATCGTACTGACGACAACGCAGTTTGGCGGCACGTTCCTGCTCGGCGCGGCGATGTCGCCGGTCGGCTGGGTAACGCCTACGCTCGGCAGCCTGGGCATGTTCGCCGCCGCGGGAGTGATTTCGGTGTGCGCGCTGCTGTGCATCAACCGTTCGCTGAAGCTGGCGCCGGCCAGCGTCGTGGTGCCCTATCAATATTCAATGATCGTGTGGGCGGTGATCTTCGGCTTCGTGGTGTGGGGAGACGTGCCGTCACCGGCGACCATCATAGGTGCCGCGATCATCATCGGCGCCGGACTTTACATCTTCCTGCGCGAGCAGCAGCTCGGACGCGAGGAGACGGTGGTTAATCCGCCGGCGTAGCTCCTCTGTCGTCCCGGCCTTGCGCCGGGACCAATACGCCGCGGCCTCTCGATGTAAGAAAGCTGTTCACCGACTTTCGCTCCACCACAAACGCCTGTGGTTATGGGTCCCCCGATGCGCTCTTGCGCATCTGAGCTCAAGGCCGGGACGACGGTGGAGAGAGCGCTACCGCTCCCGCCGCGTCGAACTGCCCCAGTTCTTCAGCGACGACCACACACTGCGAGAAAGCCGAAAACAATCGACCGGGGTCGATGATCCCAGCGCCTCGAAACGGTGCAACTCAACGCCGCTCCACTGGAAGCCGCATTTCTCCAGGATGTTGCGCGAGGAGGGGTTGGCGACGCGAGCGCCCGATATCAGGTGCTCAGCATCGAATTCCTCGAAGTGAAAATCGATCACCGCGCGCGCAGCTTCGGTGCCAAAGCCCTGGCCCCAATGCTCGACGCCAAGCCAATAGCCGAGTTCCGGCGCATCCTGCTCGCGCCAGTCGATGCCGACCATGCCGAGCGGCGAATGGTTGTTCTCGATCAGGAACACGGTCGCCCGGCCGCCGCCCAACGCGCGCACGAATTCGACGGCGTGATCCCTTGAATACGGATGCGGCAGGCGGCGGGTGTTTTCCGCAATGCGGCGATCGTTGGCGAGGTACGCAATCGCTTTTACGTCCGCGAGCGTCGGCCGGCGCAAGGTCAGCCGCTCGGTCTCGAGGACGCATGGACTGGCTTCACGCAATGTCGGGGTCGGGATGTCCTGCAACATGTCGGGCTCCTGAAATGCGAAAACATACGCAAACAAAAAAGGGAGGCCGGTTTCCCGCCTCCCCTTGGAGCCTTATTTGACTCCGCCGGTTCAACAGGACCCGGCGGACTCATGTTGTCCACCGTCTATTCGGCCGCCTCCGCCATCGGAACAACCGATACGAAAGTGCGGCCATTACCTTTTGCACGGAACTCGACGTGACCTTCGATCTTGGCGAACAGAGTATGGTCGGTGCCCATGCCCACATTAAGGCCGGGATGCCAGGTGGTGCCGCGCTGACGCGCGATAATGTTGCCGGGGATCACGTGCTCGCCGCCATACGCCTTGATGCCAAGGCGCTTGCCCGCTGAATCACGTCCGTTCCGCGATGAACCGCCTGCTTTTTTGTGAGCCATGGCCCGTCTCCAACTTCGCCGTAATCTAGATCAATTCCTTGACGGAATCATTTCACGCTTTGTCACGCATCAAATCTTGATGCGCTGATATCACTTCTTGGCTGCGGCCTTCTTGGCCGGAGCCTTTTTTGCGGCGGGCTTTGCCGCAGCCTTCTTGGCGGGCGCCTTCTTGGCCGCCGGTGCCTCGTCGCCCTCGGCGGGCGCCGCGACAACCTTTTCTTTCTTCGGCCGCGGGCCGATCGAAGGCTTGGCGTTATCGGCCAGGATCTCGGTGATGCGAAGCACCGTGAGCTCGTCGCGATAGCCGCGCTTGCGGCGCGAATTCTTGCGGCGGCGCTTCTTGAACGCGATCACCTTGGGGCCGCGCTTGTGGTCCAGCACTTCTGCCGCGACCGAGGCGCCTGCCACCGTGGGCGCGCCCAGCACCGGCGTGTCACCGCCGAGCACCAGAACTTCGCCAAGTTGCACGATCGTGCCGACGTCGCCGGCGATCTTGCCTATCTCGAGTACATCATTCGGAACGACCCGGTATTGCCGGCCGCCGGTTTTGATGACTGCGAACATCGTTTTATTCCTTCGTGTTCGATCCCGGCCTCGGACGTCGTCCCCATAGGGTCATGTCCGGGTCGGCTTTTTGGTCAGTCGTTATGGGTACGATTTTCGCACGGTCGGGGTGTGAACCCTCAAATTCGCGCAAAAACAAGCGGCGCGAGAAATCCCGCGCCGGATGCCGGGACTTATAGCCGCTGGCAGCCCCGAGTCAAGGCAAAGGAGCGCCAAAACTGGCCCAAAATGAGGGATTTGGGGTCAGAAGGGGCGAATGCCGAGTGCCGAATAGCGAATAAGGGGGCAACTCGCCATTCGCCATTCGCTATTCGCCACTCGCCCAAGTGAAACCAATGGGTTCCCCGCCCGTTGTGTCACCGAAATCCGGTTGGGCAAGGGCAAAAATGGCAGAGGACACAGTCAAAACCACGGGCATCGCCCGCCACGGCGCCAGCCGTCTGCCGTCCGTGGAGGTCGATAGTTTCAACATCGAGCTCAAGGACGATGACGGGTTTCTCGGCGACCGCGCCAGCAAAAGCGCGTTTCGCGAGATTTTGGAGGGGCTGCGCAAGCCGCTGAAGAAAAACGGCGACGATCCCTTGGGCAGGAGATCCACCGGCGATATTGCCAAGAGCGAGCTCGACGAGGTGCTCCTGGGCAAAGATGTCGCCGCTGCGGCGCTGGTGCACGGCGCGATCGAGGAATTCGCACAGGAACTGGCCTATGTGACCGGGCGATTCCTCAAGACCAAGGCCTGGGCCGATACCGAGCGCATCGTGGTCGGCGGCGGCTTCCGGCAAAGCCGGGTCGGCGAACTTGCCATCGCCCGCGCCGGCATCCTGCTCAAGGCCGAGGAGCATGAGGTCGATCTGGTGCCGATCCGTTTTCACCCGGATGAGGCCGGCCTGATCGGCACGCTGCATCTGGCGCCGTCATGGATTTTCGAGGCCCATGACAGCATCCTCGCCGTCGATATCGGCGGCACCAACATCCGCTGCGGCGTGGTCGAGTCGCGCTGGAAGAAGGCGCCCGATCTCTCCAAGGCCGCTGTGTGGAAATCCGAGCTGTGGCGGCATGCCGACGATGAGCCGACGCGCGAAGGCGCGGTGAAGCGGCTGGTCAAGATGCTGAAGGATCTGATCGCCGAGGCTGAAGCAGAGGGCCACAAGCTGGCGCCTTTCATCGGCATTGCCTGTCCCGGTGTGATCAATGAGGACGGCTCGATCGAGAAGGGCGCGCAAAACCTGCCGGGCAATTGGGAGAGCAGCAAATTCAATCTGCCGGAAAGTCTCGTGGAAGCTATACCGATGATCGGCGATCATGACACCGCGGTGTTGATGCACAATGACGGCGTCGTGCAGGGGCTTTCCGAGGTCCCTTACATGCAGGATGTCGAGCGATGGGGCGTGCTGACCATCGGTACGGGTCTCGGCAATGCGCGCTTCACCAATCGCAGGAAAGAAAACGGCAGGGGCGAAAAGGCCAAAGACAAGGGCGACAGCGACAAGGACGACAAGAAAGCAAAGAAGGGTAAAGATTAACGGGCGCGTTCGAGTGCGGTTAATGCCGGCGCGCATCGAGAAAACCCTTGAAACAAGGGGCTGGAGCGATCTTCCCGCCTCCAGCGCTGCGCGCGATGAGAGTTCGCATCGCGCGCGGTAAGGTTGACTGGTTAGGTTAAAATCGGGATCGCGTTGCCCTTTCCGCGCGCGCCGCTACCGTCAAATCGTCGCTCCAGCTGACCGGCGAAGCCGCACTTCCCGGCCAGAATTTCAAAGCAGCGGCACGGGGCCGTCAGTGTTTTGTCGCGTCTGGCGGCCCCACCTTTATCTCGACCTTCAATCCTCATTTCCAGCCGATGCGCTGAAAGAACGCCGCGATCTCGGATGCCGCGCGATCGGGATCCTCGCGATGCGCGAAGTGGCCCACGCCTTCAAACATCGCGAGGTCGAGATTTGAAAAAGTCTCGCCGAGCCGATCGGTCCAGGCGTAGGGAAACAGCGGGTCGTGTTCGGCCCAGCGAACGCAGGTCGGCAGATCGATCGGCGCCAGCGTGGGCGCCTCGCCCTTCAGCATGCGGATCCGCCCGGCATGCGCACCGCGATAATACGCAAAGCCGCCGGCGAGGTTGCCGTCTTTGAGGAAATTGTCGACGAACGCTTCGAGCACGTCGTCGAACGCTCGGCTGCGATGGCTCCAGTGTGTCAGGAAATAACCGATATAGGCGCGGCAGCTGTCGCGGCTGGCGCCGATCAGTTTGGGTGCGATCTCCAGCTGGTTGAGCGACTGGTACCAGATATGGTTCAGCCGGTCCGGCTCCGCCATCCGCCGCCCGATGCCGGGATAGAGAAAATCGAAGAAGAACAGTCCGGCGATGCGCTCGGGCGCGGCGCGCGCCAACGGCTGCATCAGCCCGCCGCCGACGTCGTGGCCGACAATGCCGGCCTGCTCGAGGCCGAGCGCGTCCATCAGCGCCAGCATATCCGCGGCGTGCTGGTCGGGACCGTGCGGCCCGTTGGGCTTGTCGCTGTCGCCGAATCCGCGCAGGTCGGGCGCATAAAGCGTGAAGCGATCGGCGAGCCGCGCCATCACAGGCTCCCAGGTCAGCCAGAATTCGGGCCAGCCATGCAGCAGTAATAGGGGCTGTCCTTTGCCGGCGCGGGCGACATGGAACGCCGCGCCATTGGCCCGAATTGTCAAATGCTCCATTTTTCGGCTCCTTTTTTCAGATCCTGGGTACGCCTGGGCGTCAGCGAAAATCTTGCCCCCGCGCCTTGTCTGGCCCGCCGTCCTCGCCTAGAACTCGCCCCGACCGCGGGGCCTCGAGGAATCACCCCAAAATGGCGCCTGGAGAGGTGGCAGAGTGGTCGAATGCACCGCACTCGAAATGCGGCATAGGTGCAAGCCTATCGGGGGTTCGAATCCCTCCCTCTCCGCCAGTTTACGCGATTTAACACGCCAAACTACGATTTTGCCCGCTTGGGTTTGCGGCCTCTTCCCGTCGCTGCGAGGCGAATAGCGGATGTGTGTGGATGTCAACGCACCGCGAGCGCCTGTGGGAGATCGCTCCTGAACGGTCGCCACTCAACGCGGTGGCATGTCATTCCTATGGAGTTCCGGCCAATCTCGGTTGGGCATGCATACGGAGACGCATCGGCAAGTTGCAGAACCCATCTACGCCGAGAGTGATGTGGAGGTTTTCTAGCACGCTCATTCGGCATGACCGATTCGGCGGCGTCGATGGCGCCGTCGGTCCTTCCGATAGCTGATCTGGAACGCGCGCTATGGCGGCGGCTGTGTTGATGCTACTGCTCCCAACAGATCACAGGTAGAAATTTATTGACATACAATCTCAATTGCGATGCTATCGATCAAGAAGATTTCAAAAGAATGAATTTCATCGCGGCACGTCAAGAAAACCATCGCTTGTGCGGCCCGACAAAAATCGGAGCATTAAAAGCATGCCAGTTGATTCTGATCCGCCGAAAAAAGCCGACGCGACTCCCGAAGATGCACTGTTGCCGACCTCGGCGAAGCCAGACGGCAATCCCGAGAAAGCGCTGCTCCCGACTGCGGCCAAACCGGATGCCAATCCGGAGGATGCGCTGCTTCCGACAGCGGCGAAGCCGGATGCCGATCCGGAATCCGCATTGCTGCCCACGGCCGCGCGAGCGGACGCGCCTCCCGAGGATGCCCTGTTGCCGACCTCCGCGCGAAAGGGAAAGCCGGATGCGGCGCCCGAGGATGCGTTGTTGCCGACGAAGACTTGAGCCATAGCGGCAACGTGCTCACAGATGAAGCAGATGAGCTCGGTACAGCAGGAAGAGTGGATCGCCTGGATCGCTCGTAACCTGCTGCGCGGCGTTTCGAAGTCGGAGATCGGAACGGTGATGACTGAAAAGGGCTTCAGTTCGACCCAAGCGGAGGATCTCGTTCATCGGGTCACGAACGATCCGATCTTCCGCGGCGCCGAGCCACTCGGCCGCCGCGTTGGAAATCTCGAAGCGCTTTTGGATGTCAGGCGTGCCCTTTTCCGCCAGGACCCCGCGAACTCCTCGATTGAACGGCGCCGCGATCTGTCGCGTGAGGAATTTCACATGGGATATTACTGCCGCAACAGACCGGTCATCATCACCGATCTGGTCGAGCGCTGGCCGGCGTTCGGCTTGTGGACGCCCGACTATTTCAGAAAGCAGTGCGGCGACGTCATCGTGGAGATCCAGTCGAACCGAAAGACACATCCGGTCTATGAAGTCTTCTTGAAGGGGCACACGAAGAAGGTGCGGTTTGCTGAATATATCGACCTGCTTGAGCAGGGCGGCGAGACAAATCAATATTATCTGACGGCGAACGACCGCTTGCTCGACAATGAGAAGATCCGCCCGCTGCTGAAGGACTTCTGGCCCTTCCCCGAATACTTCCGCGAGGGTGATCGGGAGCAAAAACAATTCTTGTGGTTGGGACCGAAGGGTGCGGTCTCGCCACTTCATCGGGACCGGCTAAACGTATTCATGACCCAGGTCTATGGCCGCAAACGCGTCAAGATGATCTCCAGCGACGCGCTGCATTTGGTCTATAATTTCGAGAGCTTTTTTAGCGAGGTCGATGCCGAGGACCCGGATCTACAAAACTACCCGCGATTTGCCGAGGCGGAGATCATCGACGTCGTGCTCCAGCCGGGCGAGGCGCTCTTGATACCGGTGGGATGGTGGCATCACGTGCGTTCGCTCGACATCAGCATCAATGTCTCGCTCACTAATTTCCTTTTTGGGAATGATTTCGAGAACCTTTACCCGAAATCGACTCAGGACAGGATGGGTTAGGACGATCGTTCGAGCATGGGATTGTGATCGGCGCAACGACCGATCCAGGGCGGGCATTCAAAATCGAGTCCTTATTTTCGCGCATCCCGGGGAGACAATCATGACCGACCGCGCAGCAGAGTTAGATCGTCCGTGCCGTTATCTATCCGGCGAGCTTTCCACACGCGCGGTAGCGTTGATTGGATCGATCCGCGTCCGAACTGGCAGTTGCGGCGTTCTGACCCGACGGGCAAATCAGAGGTTCTGATTTACAGAATTCATGTCAAGCCCTGAAGTAAAAAATATTTCGCTTTTACGGAATGAAAATCAGTGACACATATATCGCCATCCTGTCCCACTCGGAGGGGCGTTGGCCATCGTCACAACGAGGGGCAGGTCGCGGTGGACGCTGATGTTGCGATTGACGGTCGCGGCAAAGGCGTACGGCGAAAGCGTGTGGTCCTGGCGCCCGTAACGGCGTCAAGCTCCGAAGAAGCTAATGCTTCCGAGGGGCGACGGTGGCAATAGAGGCCGTCTCACCGGGGAGAGCGCGTCATAAGCCGTAAGGCCATCGCGCAGGGAATGTCGGATTGCCTCCGCTGCCCTGTATGCTCGTGTGCACCATCTTGTTGCACAATCGCACATGAGATCGCGGGTGCAGCGCGCATCCGGCATTCCCTGCGCCCTCTCATTTTCGAGAGGTGCGAAGATGACCTGCAAACCTCGGGCGCAACGCGCTGCGGGAACGCGAATTTGCGTTCCGTTGCGATGCGTTTCGTTGAAAAGTATACGGGACTGCCTGCAACGGCCAACATTCTTGTCCACGAGGCGGCGTCTGGCGTAACGCAGCGGCGGCCTGAACCGGGGAGAATGTCATGTCAGCGACCGTCCGACCGGCCACCAAGAAGGGGGCCGCGATTTTTCTGGCGCAGTTCATCGGCGATGATCAGCCGTTTGACGTCTTGCAAACAAACACGTTGGCGCGGGCGTGCCATTCGAAGCTCCAGGTTAGGCCTCGAAATGGTGACTCCAACCTAGCGGGCAAGCTCCGAGGATGTCCGCTTTACCACCTCGCTATCCATTTTCCGCTCGATCGCTCTCTCTAAAGAGCGGGCCATGATGATAGCCGATCGTTCGTCAAGATGTGCTCCATCGGTCCATCGGATCTCGTTGGATGGATAGTCCAATGATAACCATTTGCCGTGCTCGTGCCCAAAAGCCTCTGCCATTGCTGACCGGCCCGTTGTCATATATCGGGACTGCGCGAATGCGGGGCCCAGAGGAAGTTCGTAAAAGAACACCGAAATGCTTTGCTTCTCGAGCGTCTCCACGATGTGCTTCAATTCGGCTACGTTTCGACGGATGATCTGATCGTGATCCGCATTATTCCACTCAGCCAGGATAGCAGTGAGCACAACTGGGTTGGCTTCGGGGGCTGGCGGCTTTCGTAGAATTACCTCTTCCAAGGCCGATTGCCGAAGAAGCGCAGATTTGTCATCCCTGTCAAAGCGCCGCCAATCGTCGAGCTTTTGCTGGTACAACGCGGCTAATGTGCGAAGGGGCCTGAAATTCATTGGTGCGCGCGCAGGCTCCGCATTGCTCGTGCGGACCCTCTCGACCATTGCCTGGTCGACACCGCGAGAAAGCGTATTGGTCTCGATAGCTATGAGCCGCGGCCGAACACCAGCCGCCGCCTCAATCATTGCCGCCCCGGTCAACGGAGATCCGCCAGGCAGCGCCAGATTGCGAACGTAAAGTTTATGAAAAAATTCTTCGTGCAATCGCACGGTGAACGAACTGCCCGTTAACGCGATCGGAGCAACTGGACTGTTGAGATAACGATCGGCAATCCTGGACTGTATTTCATCCGTCGTGGTCGCGGGAAAGTCAGGGATATCTTTGAGGAACTGAGGGGCTATCCAACACATTGCCAATACTGCGACACATACAGCGCTCGCCTTCACGAACCAGCTCATCGAGGCAGTACGGTCCATGTCCAACCTAGAACTGGAAATATATGAACGCTGTGTCGGGACCGGCTTCGATTAGCATCAGAGCTGCCATCGCGCCATACACATAGGGATCGAGGTTACCCCGTAGCACAACGAGCCTCTCCGAGGTAATAAAATGCTGTATGAGAACTGGCAGCGCATAGATCAGCACCAGACTTCGGTAAATGCGCGCAGGATTGGGCACGGACTGATCAATAAACATACCAGAAATATAATCCATCGCATGCTCGAAATTCGGGAGCTTGAAAAAAACCCACAGGAAGGAGACGCATAAAAAAACAACAAGCATGCGAGCCGCAACGATCACGCGACGCAGAGCGGCAATCGCTGCAAGTTTTTCTATCAAGGGCAGGAACGGACGCTCGATCACCAGAAGGAGGCCGTGCATTAGCCCCCATGCCAGGTAGCTCAATCCGGCGCCGTGCCAAAGACCACCCAGGCCCATCACGATCATTAGATTGAGGTACATCCGCCCTTTACCATCGCGGTTGCCGCCTAACGGGATGTAGAGGTAGGTGCGGAGCCAGGTTGACAGCGAAATGTGCCAGCGCGTCCAGAATTCAGCAAACGACTGCGAGATATAGGGCAAGTTGAAATTTATTGGCAGACGGTAGCCGAACAGCAGCCCCAGCCCGATCGCGATAGCAGAATACCCGAAGAAGTCGGCATAGATTTGATAGCTATAGAGGAACAGGCAGAGCCAACGGTCGCTGCTTCGAAGCGCATGGTATAGAGGATAATCCATGTTGGTCGTAAGCGTGTTGAGGTTGTTCGCGACAAACATTTTGAAGAAGTAGCCGGTGACAATCCATCTGGCCGCCTCGACGAACGGCACTTCGTTGATAAATTTCGGTTGGATCTGCGGCAGAAAGTTTTCCGCTCGCGTGATAGGCCCGGAGACGAGCTGCGGGAAGAATATGATGTAAAGAAACACCTCCCATTGGGAGGGGGCTGGGCCGGCGCGTTTCGTCATGTCCACCAGCAAGCTGATGTTGTGGAAGACGAAGAACGAAATGCCTATTGGGAGCGGAAGTTTCAGCAAGAGGTCGATCGCGCCAACATCCGAGAGTGCCGGTGAGGAGGGGTCGACGAACAGCAATTTGTATTTGAAAAAGGCGAGTAACGCGAGATTGAATGCAATGCCGGCCGGCAGCCACAACTTGCGTCGAACCATGGCCTTCAAGAGAAAGAAGTAAGTCCCGAAGACCGCTATCGCGAGCAGCGCCAGCAATTCCGGTTGCCCGAATCCGTAGAAAAACAGGCTAGCAAGAACCAGGATGTAGACCTGATATGGGCGAACGAGTGGCCAGTAATAAAGGGCAAATACCCCAGACACGAACACCGCAAATTGCCACGACGTGAAAGTCAACGAGTTAGCCTCCAGGCAGGGGGAGTGGTTGGAAAAATCCCATCTGCCGATCTCGCATCCCAGACGCAGCGCCTGTTCAGCGGAGCACCAAGCCAGACATAAATCGCGAAAACAACCCCATGCAAAGTAGAATGGGCCTCGAAGCACTCGTGCGTTGCGTCCGGAGGCACGCGAAGAAAATGGTCCATGGACATGGCCCAATCCAATCTCTTCCCACGCTCGCTGTCGTGGCGCCCGGCTCATCGGCAAAGAGCGGAGCAGAGGCGGCCTCCAGCTGAGTCACTGTCCACGGCGAACCGGAAGGCCTTGCCGACCTTCGCATCCTCAAGCGCTTCACGTTGATCGGCCTGCCTCGCTTCTGACCGCCCTTCATTTTGTTCCAAGCGTGCACGGCACGCCGTGCGGCAAGGCGTGGCACCCAAAGGGGCTTGACGCCTGCAGTCTGGTCATCCTACTGGTCTTACCAAGGTAATATCAAAAATGATCGGCGGGAATGGAACTCAAGCGAGCGGCCGAGGGTGAAAGGGGTTTCCAGAAGGTCTTTGCCTTCCTGCGCGACCGGTTGATCGCCGGTTCGCTCAAGCCGGGCGACCGTCTGGTCTCCGAACGCGAGCTCGCGACGCAGCTCGGCGTTAGCCGGCCGCTGGTGCGGGAAGCCCTGCGCGCCCTGACCATGCTTGGCATCGTCGAAATCCGTGATCGCATCGGCACCGTGGTGACGCGTCCGGACGTTTCCGTGCTCAACGACTTCTTCACCTTCGCGCTGGCCCAGCAGGCCGACATGGTGGACGACGTGATGCAGGCGCGCATCGCGATCGAATGTCAGGCCGTTCGGCTGGCCTGCGAGCGCGCCAGCATCGCCGATTTCGAGCATCTGCAGCGTGCGCTGGCGAAAATTTCGGAAACCATCGACGAGGCCGATGCGGGCGGCATGGCCGACTTCGAGTTTCACCAGTCGATCGTGCTGGCGTCCCATTCGGAGACGCTCGCCGTCCTGCACAATTCGATGGCCGGCCTGTTGACGCACTCGCACCGCAGCCGGCGCGAGCTCGTGCAGGCCTTCCCGTCGATGAAGACGTACTTGATCGACGATCACAAGCGCATCTTCGACGCGATCGTCGCACGCGATCCCGAGCGGGCGGATACGACGCTGCGCCGACATTTTGCGATCGGCGATGAATACCGACGGCGAGCCGTCGTCGGTCAGAAAGACAGCCGGCAGATATCACGCTGACTGCTATCGACGAGAACAACGAGACGAAGAGAGAAGCGATGGGACGGGACGGCAAGGGAAGCGTTGGCTTCATCGGCATCGGTACGATGGGCCGGGAAATGGTCCGCAACCTGCTCAAGGCCGGGCACGTCGTCAGGGCTTTCGACGTTGCCGAGGCCGCAATTGCCGACGTGGTTTCGCAAGGAGCCGTGGGCGCCAACAACCCTGCGGATGCCGGGCGGGGCTGCGACATCGTCGTCACCATGCTGCCTGACACGCCGCATGTCGAAGCGGTGATCTACGGCGAGGACGGCCTTTTGAAATCGCCGCCTGCGGGCAAGCTGATCGTGGACATGAGCACGATCTCGCCGGTCGCGGTCCGCCGCATCCATGCGGATCTGCAACGCGCGGGCGTCAGTTTCATCGATGCCCCCGTGTCCGGCGGCCCTCTCGGCGCCAAGAACGGCGCGCTGTCGATCATGGCTGGCGGCGAAGCGGAAGCCTTCGGTAGGGCTGAACCGTTCTTCAGGGCCATGGGCACCACCATCACCCATGTCGGCGCTGCCGGCGCCGGACAAACCGTCAAACTCTGCAATCAGCTGATCTGCGGCATCAACATCCAGGCGATCTGCGAAGCGCTCGCGTTGGGTCGCGCCTCCGGCGTCGATCTGGATTTGCTTCGCCGCGTTCTGCTGGGCGGCTCGGCCGCATCGTGGATGCTGGACAAGCTCGGTCCGGCGATGATCGCAGGCGACGTCGGCGCCGGCTTTCGGATCGACCTGATGCTCAAGGATCTCAGGCTGGTGCAAGAGCATGCACAGGCGCTGAACGTGCCGCTGCCTGGAACCGCACTCGTCACCAGCCAATATGTCGACGCGCGGGCGCACGGTGAGGGCGCGAACGGCAATCAGGCCCTGTTCCGTGTCTACGACCGCATGACCAATCAAAGCACTGGATGATCCTGTTGCAATGAACATCGAACTCGACTTTCCCGCAGTGCTGGAACGGTGGCCGAACTTCCTCGGAGGCGCCATTCTGACGCTCGAGCTCGCGTTCCTGGCGACGGTTTCGGGCGCCCTTCTCGGTACACTTGCGGCCGTGGGCCGCGGAGCCCATAGCCGGCTGATTACGCGTATCTGCAAAGTCTATGTGGAAGCGATCCGCAATACGCCGCTGCTGGTCCAGATATTCCTGGTCTATTTCGGACTTGCCAGCATCGGACTGAAACTGTCCGCCTTCACCGTTGCGGTGGTTGCCCTGACGATCAATGTCGGAGCCTATACGGCCGAGATCATGCGGGCAGGTTTCGAAGCGATCCCGCGCGGGCAGATCGAGGCGGCGGAAGGACTCGCGCTCTCGCGCTTCCAGATCTATTGGCACATCATCCTGCTGCCCGCAGTCGAAAAGGTTTATCCGGCGCTCACCAGCCAGTTCGTCCTGCTGATGCTTGCCTCGTCGGTCTGCTCGCAGATCTCCGCCGAGGAATTGACGGCCGTGGCCAACTACGTCCAGTCGGATACCTACCGGGCGTTCGAGACCTACATCATCGTCGCCGTGCTCTACATTCTGCTGTCGCTGGTCATGCGCGCGGGATTCTGGGGCCTCGGCCTCGTCCTGTTTCCGCGCCGGCGGCGGCTCGGCACGGCGTTGTGAGGTAGCGCATGGGCGGACATCTCAACGCCAACCACCTGCTTTTCCTCGGCCATGGCGCGCTATGGACGGTCGGGCTTTCCCTGATCGCTCTCATTGGCGGCGGTATCGTCGGCTTCGTGATCGCACTCGCGCGCATTTCTCCGCTCAAATCCGTGCGACTTCTCAGCGCCGCCTATGTGCAACTGGTTCAGGGCACGCCGCTCCTCGTCATCCTGTTCCTCGGCTATTTTGGACTGGCAGCGATTGGCCTCAAGATGTCGCCGCTAGCCGCCGCCAGCGCTTCGCTTACCCTCTATGTCGCCGCCTATCTCGGCGAGATCTGGCGCGGCTCGATCCAGTCGGTGCCAAAGCCGCAATGGGAAGCGGCGGAAGGCCTGGCGCTGAGCCGGACCCAGCGCATGATAAAGGTGATCCTGCCGCAGGCGATGCGCATCGCGACGCCGCCCACCGTCGGCTTCATGGTGCAGATCATCAAGAACACCTCGCTCGCCTCGGTGGTCGGTTTCGTCGAACTGATGCGCTCGGGACAGATCGTCAACAACTCGCTGTTCGAGCCATTCATCGTCTACGCCATCATCGCCGCCGTCTATTTCGCCATGTGCTACCCGCTGTCCCTGTTCAGCCAGAAGCTGGAGCGGCGGATGGGACGTGGCAGTGCCAACAACCTCAGTCTGGCCTGACATGCAGCAAACCGCATCTTCCACTCCCATCGTATCTCTCCGCGACGTGCAGAAGAGCTTCGGCTCGCTGAAGGTGCTCGATGGCGTGAGCTTTACCGTCGAGCGCGGCGAGGTCCTTGCCATCATTGGCAGGTCGGGTTCCGGCAAGAGCACGGCGCTGCGCTGCATCGACCGGTTCGAGAAGGTCGACGGGGGCGAGATCACTGTCTGCGGACGCAGGGTCGATCTTCCAGACGTCGATCTGCGGGCGCTGCGACAGGATGTCGGTATCGTATTCCAGAGCTACAACCTGTTTCCGCACCTCACGATCGAGCAGAACATCACGCTGGCGCCGTGCTCGGTGAAGCGAATGGATCTGTCCGAGGCAAAGGCGCTGGCGCACAAGGTGCTGGCGCAGGTCGGTCTCGAAGAGAAGATTCACGCCTATCCGGAACAGCTATCCGGTGGCCAGCAGCAACGCGCCGCCATCGCGCGTTCGCTCGCCATGCAGCCCAAGGTCATGCTGTTCGACGAGGTGACCTCGGCGCTCGATCCGGAATTGACAGGCGAAGTCCTGAAGGTGATCGAACAGCTCGCCGCCGATGGCATGACCATGGTGATGGTCACGCATGAAATGGGATTTGCAAGGAGCATCGCCGATCGGATCGTCTTCATGCATCGTGGCAAGGTTCACGAAACCGGGCCTGCCTCGATCCTGACGGCACCGACGACGCCGGAACTCGTCCAGTTTGTGGGGACGGGCAATCTAAAATCATAACAGGAGAGGAAAAAGCCAATGATGATCGGAAACCGGAAGATCTGGAGCAGCGCCGTCGCTGCCTGTTGTCTCGTCGTGCTGGCTGACCGGCCGGCGCAGGCCGACCTGCTCGATGACATCACGCAGGCCAAGAAGATCCGTATCTCGACGGACCTTGCAATTCCGCCGTCCGGCATGATGGACAGCAGCATGAAGCCGACCGGCTCCGATGTCGAGGTTGCCCAGTTGCTGGCCAAGGATTGGGGCCTTGAGCTGGAGTTCATCCAGACCACCGGCGCGACGCGGATCCCGAATGTGCAGACCGGCAAGGCCGATATCATCATATCCACCCTGTCGGTCACGCCCGAGCGGGCCAAGGTGATCGATTTCACGAAGAAATACGCAACGCTGCAATCGGATATCGGCTGCCTGAAGTCGCTGAACGTCAAGGACTGGCCGGACCTGAAGGACAAGACCGTGGGCGTCTCGCGCGGCACCACGCAGGATACGATGCTGTCGAACATGAAGGACAAGGAACTGAAGATCGCGCGCTATGACGACGATGCCACCGGCGTGACGGCGGCGGTCTCGGGTCAGGTCGATTGCGTCGGCTCGTCGGCCACGATCATCAACCAGATCGGCATCAAGAACCCGGCGCGCGTTTTCGAATCCAAGATCCCGCTCGCCAGCTTCGAACTCGCCATCGGGCTGAAGAAGGGTGAGACGCGCCTGCTGGAGAAGCTCAACGCGTGGGTCACCGAAAACGTCAAGAACGGCAAGCTCAACGCCATCTACAAGAAATTCCACGGGGTCGAGCTGCCGCCCGACATGCGTGGTTGAACGAAGCACAACCGTGACAGCCGGGTGCGGCTGTCACGGTCCCAAAAACAACGAAATGGAAATCACATGCGCCTTGTCATAGGATCCGACCACGCCGGCTGGCCGCTCAAGCAAGCCGTCATCGACCATATCCGCAGCCTCGGCCACGAGGTCGTCGATGTCGGCTCCTATGACGAGAAGCCGGTGGATTTTCCCGATATCGCGCGGGCCGTGGCGAAAAAGGTCACGTCTGGCGAAGTCGCGCGCGGCATCATGGTTTGTGGCACCGGTGTCGGTGCCTCGATTGCGGCCAACAAAATGAAGGGCATCCGCGCCGCGGTATGTCACGACGTCCATTCGGCCCATCAGAGCGTCGAGCATGATGATGTGAATGTCATGTGCATTGGTGCGCAGATCGTCGGGCCGTGGCTCGCCAACGATCTCATCTCCTCGTTTCTCGCCGCCGAGTTTTCGACGGACGAAGATTTCCGGCGCCGCGTCCAGAAGCTTCACGAAATGGATGCGGAAGGCTGACGTCTTTGCTTGGGAGCGGGCGATGATCCTCGTGTTCGGTTCGCTCAATGTCGATCTGGTCGCCAGGGTGCCGGTCATTCCCGGCCCCGGCCGGACGGTGCTCGCCCCATCCTATCAAACCCACTTCGGCGGAAAGGGTGCCAACCAGGCGGTCGCCGCCGCACGGATCGCCGGCCCGGGAAAGGTCCGCATGGCGGGCCGGCTGGGGCGGGACGTATTTGGCGACGAGTCGCTCAAGAATCTCGCCGGCAACGGCATCGACACCGGCCAGATCGTCAGGGTCGATGCGCCGACCGGCTGTGCATTCATCACCGTCGATTCGAGCGGGGAAAACGCGATTACGGTGGCGAGCGGCGCTAACAGTACAGCCTGCGCGGCCGATGTCGCGGAGACGCTCTTTAACGCCGACACCGTTCTGGTGCTACAGATGGAGGTGCCGTACGCCGAGTCCCTTCACCTTGCGCGCAAGGCCAGGTCAGCCGGTGGCAAGGTTATCTGGAACCTGGCGCCGGTCCCGGATCAGATGACAGGCGCGATGATCCGCGATCTGCTCGAATCTGCGGACTACCTCATCGTAAACGAGCACGAGGCGCTCGACCTTGCTGCCGCGCTCGACGCAGGCGTGACGGATTTCGAGACCGCCTGCAGCTGGCTCGCCAGATCGGGCGGATTGACTTGCGTGGTGACGGCCGGAGCACAGGGGGCACTGGCCTGCACTGCCGACGATACCCGGTACCGCGCGCCGTCCCCGAGTATCAGACCGGTCGACACCACGGGCGCCGGCGATACGTTTGTCGGCGCCTTTGCTTCGATGATCGGCGAAAAATCGTCGCTCAAAAAGGCGTTGGAAGTGGGGTGCGAGGCCGCGGCCTTGAGTTGCCTGAAGCCCGGCGCGCAGAGTGGCATGCCGCTGAGAGACGCTTTACGCGAGGTGCCACCGAGGCAGGCCAGCGACAGTCCCGAACATAGCACCTGCACTCAGATGCGTGGATGACGCCGGCATTTTCAAAGAGGGCTGACAATCCACTTCCGGCAGGCGAGCCCCCTATGGGGCGGGACCGAGATGGTCTCGCGTATTGAACGGCCGGCATCCCTGTCGGACAATGACGCTGCGTCCTGCAGGCGTAGCGCAGCGGCCCGAACCGGAGAAAATGTCATGTCAGGGACGACCATCCAACCGGCCACCATGAAGGGGCCCGCGATTTTTCTGGCGCAGTTCATCGGCGATGATCCGCCGTTTGACAGCTTCGATGCCATCTGCGGCTGGGCGGCAGGGCTTGGTTACAAGGGCGTTCAGGTCCCGACCTCCGATCCACGCCTGATCGACCTCGACAAGGCCGCCACCTCTCAGGCCTATTGCGATGAAATTGCCGGCGTGGCCGCGAGCCATGGTCTGGTGATCACCGAATTGTCCACCCATTTGCAGGGACAGCTGGTCGCGGTTCATCCGGCCTACAACGAAGCCTTCGACGCTTTTGCACCGCCGGCCGTCAGGGGCAGGCCGAACGAACGTCAGATCTGGGCAACAGATCAACTGATGAAGGCCGCGCAGGCGTCCCGCCGCCTCGGCCTCACCGGCAGCGTGAGCTTCACCGGCGCGCTGGCCTGGCCGTTCCTTTATCCCTGGCCGCAGCGGCCGCCGGGCCTGATCGAGGCGGCGTTCGACGAACTCGCGCGTTGTTGGCGTCCGATTCTTGATGCGTATGAGGAAGCTGGCGTCGACCTTTGCTACGAGATCCATCCAGGCGAGGACGTCTGCGACGGCATCACCTTCGAGATGTTCTACGAGCGCACCGGCAATCACCCGCGTTGCGCGATCAACTACGATCCGTCGCACTTCGTCCTGCAGCAACTGGACTATCTGGCCTTCATCGATATTTACGCCGGGCGCATTCGCGCCTTCCACGTCAAGGACGCGGAGTTCAATCCGACGGGGCGGCAGGGCGTCTATTCGGGCTTCCAGTCCTGGATCAATCGCGCCGGCCGCTTTCGCTCGCTCGGCGACGGACAGGTCGATTTCAAGGCGATCTTCTCGCGGCTGGCTGCCATCGGATTCGACCGCTGGGCGGTGCTGGAGTGGGAATGCTGCCTGAAGAACGCGGAGGACGGCGCGCGCGAAGGCGCTACCTTTATCCGCGATCACATTATCCGCGTCACCGATCGAGCCTTCGACGATTTTGCGGGCGGCGCCAGCGACGAGGCACAGATCCGGCGGACACTGGGGCTCATCTGAGCGCCGGAGTAGATCGACGGGAGCGCGCGACATGGCTGAACCACGCATTCGACTTGGAATGGTAGGCGGCGGGGAAGGCGCCTTCATCGGCGCCGTCCACCGTATCGCCGCGCGCCTGGACGATCGCTACGAACTCATCGCCGGCGCGCTTTCGGCCTCGCCCGACAGAGCGATGCGATCGGCGGCGGCGATCGGCCTTCCATCCGATCGATCCTATCCGGACTTCCGGACCATGGCGCAGGCCGAGGCCGCGCGAACCGACGGCATCGAAGCGGTTGCGATCGTCACCCCAAACCATATGCACGCCCCGGTCGCCGACGCCTTCCTGGATGCGGGCATTCACATCATCTGCGACAAACCGTTGACGACAACCCTTGAGGAGGCGCGCCGCTTGCGCGACAAGGCGCGCGCGAGCGGACTGATATTCGCCGTCACCTATAATTATTCCGGCTATCCGCTGGTCCGGCATGCACGCGCCATGGTTCAGGGCGACGAACTCGGCGCGATCCGGATCGTGCAGGTCGAATACCCGCAGGATTGGCTGGCCGATCCGCTTGAGGCCACCGGCCAGAAGCAGGCCGACTGGCGTACCGATCCGGCGCGCGCGGGCGCCGGCGGCTGCGTCGGCGACATCGGTACCCATGCCTACCAGCTGGCGCACTTTGTTACCGGCATGATGCCTGAGCAGATCTTGGCCGAGACGACCATCTTCGTGCCGGGCCGCCGTGTCGATGACAATGTGCAAATTCTGCTGCGCTACAAGAGCGGGGCGCGGGGCGCCTTGTGGGCGAGCCAGGCTGCACCCGGAAACGAAAACGGGCTGCGGTTACGGATCTTCGGCGAGAAGGGCGGTCTTGACTGGCGGCAGGAAGAGCCGAACCTTCTCGTTTGGTCGCCGCTTGGTGAGGCGACGCGCCTGGTACGCCGCGGCGCAAGGTCTGTGAATGCCGCCGGTCAGCGTGTCAGTCGTACGCCACCCGGCCATCCCGAAGGATATCTGGAAGCGTTCGCGACGATCTATACCGAAGTGGCCGCAGCTATTGTAGCCGGGCGTACCGCTTCCCTTGCTGATCCCCGAGTGACCTTTCCAACGATCGAGGATGGCTTTGCCGGTGTCGCGATGGTGGACGCCGTGTTGCGCTCGAGCGCCGCCGGAGGGGTCTGGATGTCAATTGAATTGTGAACGCACCGACGCGCCGACATGGCTGTTGCGTGGTGCGTTGGCCTTCCGCAGCGCGGTGAGAAGGAATTGGGTAATCAACACGTACCTATCCGGCTCGTCTCAATTCGCTCAGCGGATGAGTAATAGATGTGATCGGGCAGGGAAGCGCTCGCAGCCGGCGAGATGCTGCGCTGCCCGCGCATGACAGCGTCCGCGAAAATGAGACGCTTGGATATTGGCGGCTCGGGCTTTGATCGGCAGCTTTCCTGAAGGCGCCCGCAAGGGGCGCGTCAGGAGACGCTCATGAGGAAGGTCCGGCGTGGTTGCCGGATTCTCTTCCGCGTCAGAGGGAGGACAACAATGCGCAAGTCTTTGCTTGGCGCCGTCGCGGTGGCTGCCCTTATGCTGCCCGGCGCAGCTCTCGCCCAGAGCGGCACCATCAAGATCGGCATTCTGGTGGCGCTGGAAGGCGCCTTCGCGACCGGTGGCCAGGATGGCGTCCGAAATGTCGAACTGGCTCTCAAACAGGTCAACAACACCATTGCCGGCAAGAAGATTGAAACCGTCGTCGCTCCGACGGATACCAAACCCGACACAACGGTCCGTATGGCTCGCAAGCTTATTGAGCAGGACAAGGTCGACTTCATCATCGGCCCGCTTTCCGGCTCGGAAGGCATCGCCATGCGCGACTTCGCCAAGACCATCCCCGACAAGGTGGTGATCAACGGCATTTCCGGCGCGCTCGAGACGACATGGGTCGATCCGGCGGCGAATTTCTACCGCTTCAACCTCGACGGCTCGCAATGGGGCTACGGCCTCGGCGGCTACGTCGTGAAGACGAAGGGCTGGAAGAAGGTTGCAACGATCGCAGCCGATTACTCGTTCGGCTATACGAACTTCATGGGTTTTGCGGTGGATTTCTGCAAGTCGGGCGGCGACATCGTCCAGCGGTTCTGGCAGCCGCTCGGCCAATCGGATTTCGGCGGGATCATCGCGCAGCTGCCGGACAATGTAGATGCGATCTACCTGGGCCTGGGCGGCACGGATGCGATCAACTTCCTCAATCAATACCAGCAGGCCGGTGAAAAAACCCGCCTGATCGGCGGCACCATCATGGCCGACCAGACCGTTCTGACGGCGAAAGGTAAAGCGAAAGACGTGCTGAAGGGCACGCCGACCTCCGGACCCTTCGCCGCCGACAATACCGACCCGGCATGGACCTCGTATGTGAAGCTCTATCAGGACAGCTTCCCCGCCAACCAGCGCCTCCCGTCGCCTTCGCTGTTCGGTCTCGGCTACTACGTCGCCACGCAGGCCGCCATCAAAGGGCTCGAAGCGGCCGGGGGCGATCTGTCCAACGGGCAGGCAAAGTTCAAGGAAGCGCTCAACAAGCTTCAGCTCGACAGCCCGATCGGCAAGATCACGCTGAACGAAAACCGGCAGGCGACCGGAACGGTCTTCGTCAACGAAGTGGTCGATGGACCGGACGGCAACTTGACCAGCAAGATGGTGGCCAAGACCGAAAACGTGAACCAGACGCTCGGCATGACGACGGCTCAGTTCAAGGCCCTGGGGCTGCCGGCGCGCGATGCGGTCGACTGCGCCAAGCTGCGCGCGGGCGGCTGAGCGCGCCTGCCGCTGATGTCATCTTCGGTGGCCGGTGCTCTCAGCCGGCCATCGCTTCCTTCGGAAATTCCGCCATTGCAGACTTCATGCGGCGGAAACGCCGGGAGCGTCTCCGATGACTCTCATCGACTATCTCACACGCACCCATTTCGCTGAGGCCGCGATCGAGGATGCGCTTCCCGAGGAGGTGGGGCCGCTCGCTCGGGCGCTGGTGCTCGTTGACAGCGAGCCGGGAAGCGCGGCCGTTTGCTCGCGCGTGCAGGAGTCGCTCGGCCAGACGGCGATCAGCCTGGCGCGGACCGATCGTGCCAGCCCTCATGGAGAAGCAACCGTCAGGATTCTGAGCGCCATGAGTGACATCCGGACGGACACGCTGATCGCCGTGGGTGGATCTGCGGCCGTCGGGCAGGCGCGGCTCGCTGCGGAGCATGCATTGCGGCGCGGCGAACGCCTCATGCTGATCGCGGTTCCTGCCGGCCTTTGCGATTTCGGATTAGCGCGGCGGGTGCGCCTGGGGCAGGGCCAGCCGGTCACCTGCCCGCGCCCCGACCGGGTCATCGCCGATCCGACGGTGCTTGAGGGAGCGTCCTCACGCCGCCTCGCCGCCGCGGCCATGGAGGTGCTGGTCCATGCCATCGAAGCCTACGCCAGCCCCGTCTACCATCCGCCGGCAGACGCGCTGGCGCTGGAGGCCACAAAGCGGCTCACGCGGTGGCTACCCGTGGCGCTTGCTTCGCCCAGTCACCGGGAAGCGCAGCGCGAATTGATGGCCGCGGCATTGACGGCGGGGCTCGCGCTGGAAAAAGCGGTCGGCGGGGTCGATGCGCTTGCGCATCCGATCAAGGCTGAACTTGGACCCGGCGTCCTGCAAGGCGACCTCCATGTGCCATTGATGGCGGCCATGGCCGACTTCAACACCGAAGCCGTGGGCGATCGATACGCCGCCATGGCCGAAACCTTCACCAGAACAACGCCAGAGCCGCACTTGAGCACCGCCATCGGAGCGTTCGCCCGCGCCATCGGCCTGCCGACCTCCTTGCGGGAGATGGGGATCAATCCGGCCCAGTTCGACCGTTTTGCGGAAATGGCCGCGAACGACCCCGGCGCCCTTGCCAATCCCCGACGGCTGACTCCAGGCGACTGCCGCCGCATTCTCGAGGCCGCCTGGTGAGCACGAACGAGCAGCACCCGGCGCGGGGCAAACGGCCTGGACCGGTGGCGGCCGGGGCAATTTGCCTGTTGTCACAACGCGATCTCCTTATACATTCTTCCATAACCGCGCACAAAGATGGGCGGGGAGGAAACCGATGAGTATTGCTCACGCGGTCGCACATGGTGCGTTCGGGCGCGCTTGCCTCTATGAGCTGGATCGGCCGATGGTGCCGCATGCCCATCGCGAGGGGCACCTGATCTTTCACGTCAGCGGACCGGTCGCCAGCGTGGTTGTCGATGGCAAGGCCTTGCCGCTCACGCCCTCCAGCGCAACGGCAATCAGCCCATGGCAACCGCATTATTTCGCGCCGGTTGACCGCCGGGAATCAACGCTGACGCTCGTTCTCTACATCCGCCCGGGCTGGTTTGTTGAGGCGAGCCACACGGCCTTTGAAATCCTGCGCTTCGGCCGCTCTACCGTCGAAATGAGCGACCACATCACCCGGCTTGTCCTGGAAACCGCACGGCTTCTCGCCGACCATGGCGGCTGCGACGGCTCTTTCGAAGACCGGCTCAGTGCGCTCACCCAGGCGGCCTTCGATCAGACCTGGCAGTGGACGAGCGCGACTGACAGGCCGGCTGCCCATTGCTCGGGACTGCGGGATTTCCGCCTGAGGCGCGCGATCAGCCTGCTGAGCGAGAGGCTTGGCGAGCCCGTCGACCTTGCAGAGATTTCGCGGAACGCCGGGCTTTCGCGCCCGCATTTCTTCAAGCTGTTTCGCGAGCAGATGGGTCTGCCCCCGACGATCTTCCTCAACGCCCTGCGCATGGAGCGCGCGATCGATCGATTGGCCGGAGGCACGGAAACGGTTTCTGAAATCGGGCTCGATCTCGGCTTTGCGACCCCGGCGAGCTTCTCGCGGTTCTTCATCGCCAATGGCGTCGTGCCGCCGAGCGCCTACCGGCGCAGCGTTGCGGGCCTCACACACTGAAAAAGAGGTGCATCACTCCAAAGAAGAGACGTTCGGGCTAGAGAACAGACGTTCGGGAAAAGACAGGCCGGCAACTTCGATCTAGCCTTCAATCCAACGGTGGCGAAGTTCGCCACGGGAAGCTGTTGGGCCGTTCTGAGATGGACAATTACATCAAGCGCTATCCGCTCTGGAGCCTGATCTTTTTCCTCTTGGCCGCAGCGTTCCTGTGTCTTGTGCTGGCCCCCTGGCCACCCGAACTGGTGGCGGTTTGGGGCCGCAAGCAAATTTTCCTGAATGCCCTTTTGGGCGGCATCACGCTTGGCGCGCTCTATTTCCTCGTGGCTGCCGGCTTCACGCTGATCTTCGGCCTGATGCGCGTCGTCAATCTGGCGCATGGGTCGTTGTTCCTGATCGGTGGATATGTTGGCTACGAGGTCGCGACCGCCTCGGGTTCGTGGCTGCTGGCATTTCCGATTGTGTTCATCGTCGTGGGGCTGATCGGGCTCTTGATGCAGTTCTTCATCTTCTCGAAAATGGAAGGCGAGGAGCTCCGCCAGACGCTGGTCAGCATCGGGCTTTCGATCGTGTTTGCCGACCTCATGCTGTGGTGGTGGGGTGGGCAATCCTATTCCATTCTCGCTCCGCAATTCCTGCAGGGGCCGATGGAATTGCCCCTCGTGAGCAACATCAACGACGCGACCGGCGTGGTCACGTGGCTGCGCTACCCGTCCGTGCGTGTCTGGATCCTGGCCGCGGCAATCGGGATCGGGATCGCGATGTGGCTGGTTTTGAACCGCACCGCGCTCGGCATGCTGATCCGTGCGGGCGTGGACGACCGTGAGATGCTGGCCGCCTCCGGCGTGCGCATCCACTTGGTGTTTCTGGCGGTGTTCGGCTTCGGCGCCGGGCTTGCCGGTATTGCGGGGATCATCGGTGCCACGTTCCAGTCGCTGTCGCCTGGGGAGGATACGCGTTTCCTGCTGGCGAGCCTCGTGGTGGTGATCGTCGGAGGCATGGGGTCGATCGTCGGCGCGGCTTTGGGCGCGCTGATCATCGGGGTGGCCGAGCAGATGGGGTTTGTCTACGCGCCGACCTATTCGATCGTTCTCACCTTCCTCATCATGGCGGCGGTGCTGGCGTTTCGGCCGCAGGGCCTTCTGGGAACGAGGCGATAGGCCATGTCGGTTGCCGATCAAGCCCCTCGCTTCGCCAGCCCCGTCGACCAGCGGATGTGGTCCGAGCGCATTCCCGCCCCCTGGTGGATCCTCGGGTTGATCCTGCTGTTGCTACCGATCGTGGCCAACAATTTCTGGCTGTTCCAGATCATGGGCTGGACTTTCATTCTGGGCATGATCGGGCTCAGCCTGATGTTCCTCGCCGGCTATGGCGGAATGGTGAGCCTGCTGCAAATGTCGATTGCGGGGTTGGCCGGCTACATGGTCGCCATCCTCGGGCCGTCCGGCGCGGCCAATGTCAGTCTCGGCCTCTCCTGGTGGATCGTGCTCCCGGCCGCCTTCCTGATCGCGGCGCTTTTCGCGACGATGTGCGGCGCGCTCGCCGTTCGCACGGATGGCATCTACACGATCATGATCACGCTCGCGATCGCGGCGGCCTTTTTCTATTTCACACGACAGAACTACTCCATCTTCAACGGCTATTCCGGGTTCAACCTCGTGTTGCCGCCGAAGCTCTTCGGCGTGAACTGGCGCGATCCCCTGCCTTTCTACTACCTCTCCCTTGCCTGCGCCGCGCTTTGCTACGGCGCAGTGGTCTATCTGGCGCGCTCCCCCTTCGGGCTCGCTCTTCAGGGCGTGCGCGACAACCCGCGCCGCATGGCGGCACTGGGTTTCAACGTCACCGCCCATCGCGTGGCAGCCTACGCGCTGGCGAGCGTTTTCGCCTCCACGGGCGGGATTCTTCTGGTCTGGCAGAATGCGCAGATCGCGCCGGGTACGATCGGCATTTCCTCCGCGATCGATGTGCTCGTGGTCGCTGTCGTCGGCGGGATGCGCCGTCCGCTCGGACCGTTTATCGGCGCTTTCATCTACGTGTTGCTGCAGGTGTTCTCGACCGACATTCTCGGCTTTTTCGGGTTCTCGGCGGATCGCTTCAAGCTGATCATCGGGATCGGCTTCCTGGCGATCGTGCTGTTCTCGCCGGATGGCGTGCTCGGCCTATGGGATCGCTGGCGCGCGAGGATGGCGGCGCGCAAGGCCGCGACGACGGGAGGCGGGGCATGAACGCGCCCGTTGTGTCTTCCCGGATGAACGTGCCCGGGGCCGGCAATGCCAGCTCCGGCAATGCGCTGGAACTGCGCGGCATCACCAAGATGTTCGGCGCACTGGCCGCAATCTCGGACGTCACGCTTTCGGTGAAACCGGGCGAAAGGCGGGCCGTTCTCGGATCGAATGGCGCGGGCAAAACCACGCTGTTCAACTGCATCACCGGGGATTTTCTGCCCACAGCGGGCCTGGTCCGGTTTTTTGGCGAGGATGTGACGGTCTTCCCGCCTCATGAGCGCATCCGCCGGGGCCTGCGCCGCACCTACCAGATCTCCTCGCTCTTCACCGGGCTGAGCGTGATGGACAACGTCTATCTGGCCTGCTGCGGCGTTTCGCGAAACCGTTTCTCGTTGGTCCGGCCTCGGCCCGACGATGCCCTCGTGCAGGCCGCGGAAATACTGGTCGAAGCCGTGCACCTGACTGCCGATAAGGACCGCCTGGTCGGCGAACTGGCCTATGGCCAGCAGCGCCAGCTCGAAGTTGCCCTGGCGCTATCAGGCGCGCCGCGCTTTGTGCTGTTCGACGAGCCTGCGGCAGGGCTGTCGCCGACCGAGCGCGCCGAACTGGTGACGATTTTGACCTCGCTGCCGGCGCATATCGGCTTCATCATTATCGAACACGACATGGATGTCGCGCTGCGTGTCGCCGACAGCGTGACGATGATGCACAACGGCCGGATCTTCAAGGAAGGCCGGTCCGACGAGATCGAATCCGATCCGGAAGTTCAGGAGCTTTATCTCGGAGGCGGTCATGCCCATCACTGACCGCCGTCAGCAGCTACGCGGCACGCTGCCGGCGCTCCAGGTCAGCGGGCTGAACCTGTATTACGGCCGCTCGCACGCGCTGCAGGGCGTCGATCTGACCTTGCAGGATAGTGTGCTCAGCCTGGTCGGCCGCAACGGCATGGGCAAGACCTCGCTGTGCAAGGCGATCATGGGCCTGGTGCCGGTGTCGAGCGGCTCGATCAGCGCGTTCGGTGAGGAACTGGTCGGCCGTTCCACCACCGACATCGCCCGGCTCGGGATCGGCTATGTGCCGCAGGGCCGGCGACTGTGGCGGTCGCTGAGTGTCGACGAGCACTTGCGGCTGGCGCAGCGCGGGCCGCGCGGCGGCTGGACGCGGGAGCGGGTCTACGACACCTTTCCGCGGCTTGGTGAACGCAAGAACAACGCCGGCTCACAGCTCTCCGGCGGCGAGCAGCAGATGCTGGCGATTTCGCGGGCGCTCCTGCTCAATCCGCGGCTCCTGATCATGGACGAGCCGACCGAAGGCCTCGCGCCTGTCATCGTCGCGCAGGTCGAGGACATGCTGGTGCGGCTGAGCGAGGAAGGCGACGTCGCTATCCTCGTCATCGAACAGAACATCGGCGTGGCGACCGAGATCTCCGAAACGGTCGCGATCATGGTCAACGGCCGGGTCAACCGCGTCATCGAGGCGGCGCGGCTGGCAGCCGATCGGGACCTGCAGCAGCGCCTGCTCGGCGTTGGTCGCCATGGCCACGAGGAGATCGAACCGCCGCCTGCTTCTGCGAGCGAGCCCGGCGGCCGCCGGACCGCAGCGGCGCCAGCTCGCAACGATGCGCCGATCCGGGTCTATTTGTCGAACCCGGTGCTGCCGACCCGCTGGAGCGCCGATGTTGCGGCCGCGCGGATCGAGGCGTCCGCGCACACCCTGACGCGCATGCCCGTCGTCGCCGCGACCGCCGCGTCCGACCGCAAGGTTGGGCGCAGCATAGGTGGTCTCAACGAACCGTTCGTCGCGGTAGCCGGTACGCTCGATACCAAGGGCGAGGAGCTGCGCTTCATCGCCGACATCATCAAGGCGGCGGGCCTGCCGGTGAAGCTGGTCGACCTGTCGACCACGGGCCGGATCTCCGGCGCGGATGTGCCGCCGCTGGAAATCGCACTGCATCACCCGCGCGGTTCCGCCGGGGTGTTCAATGCCGACCGCGGCGCCGCCGTGGCGGCGATGGCGGAGGCTTTCGAGACCTGGGTGAAGGGCAAGTCCGGCCGCGACGGCGTCAGGCTGCTCGGCTTGATTTCCGCCGGCGGCTCCGGCGCCACGGCGCTCGCGACGCCGGCGATGCGGGCGCTGCCGGTCGGCGTGCCGAAGCTGATGATCTCCACCGTCGCCTCCGGCAACACGCGGGCCTATGTCGGTCCCTCCGATATCACGATGATGTATTCCGTCACCGACGTTCAGGGACTGAATGCAATTTCGCGGCAAGTGCTGGCGAACGGCGCGCAGGCGATGGCCGGGATGGCGAGGGCGCGGCTGGAGGCGAGCAAGGCGCCGCCGCCGCGCCGCCACGCTGGCGGCGAGCGGCCGCTGGTCGGCCTCACGATGTTCGGCGTCACCACGCCTTGCGTGCAGCAGGTGACGAAACTGATCGGCGACGATTACGAATGCCTGGTGTTCCACGCCACCGGCATCGGCGGCCAGTCGATGGAGAAGCTGATCGACGGCGGCATGGTGCCGGCGGTGATCGACGTCTCGACCACCGAAATCGCCGACCTGTTGTTCGGCGGCGTGTTTCCCGCGACCGAGGACCGGTTCGGCGCCATCATCCGCACCCGGATTCCCTATGTCGGTTCGGTCGGTGCGCTCGACATGGTCAATTTCGGCGCGCCCGACAGCGTCCCCGAGCGCTATCGGACGCGGTTGCTTCATCAGCACAATCCGCAGGTCACCCTGATGCGGACAACGCCCGCGGAGAATGCCGCAATGGGCCGCTGGATCGGCGAACGGCTCAATCTGATGGAAGGCCCGGTGCGCTTCCTGCTGCCGGAGGGCGGAGTTTCGGCGCTCGACGAGGCGGGTAAGCCGTTCTTCGACACCGCGGCGCGCGAGGCGCTGTTCGGCGCGCTGGAGGCGAGCGTGCGGCAGACGGCGTCGCGCCAACTCGTTCGCGTTCCGCATCATATCAACAGCGCGGCGTTTGCGGCCGCGCTTGTGCAGCATTTTCGCGCGCTGCAAGGCGCGCGGCCGCGCGCACGTGCGGCGGGCCGGTAGGGAATCACAGCATGGCAGCGATCGATCGGCAGGCTCTTCTCACCAGGTTCCGCGACATGATCGCGCGCGGCGAGCCCATCGTCGGCGGCGGCGCCGGCACCGGGCTATCAGCCAAATGCGAGGAAGCCGGCGGCATCGACCTGATCGTGATCTACAATTCCGGCCGCTTCCGGATGGCCGGGCGTGGTTCGCTGTCCGGCCTGATGCCGTATGGCGACGCCAATGCGATCGTGATGGAGATGGCCGCCGAGGTGCTGCCGGTCGTGAAGAAGACCCCGGTGCTGGCCGGCGTCTGCGCCACCGATCCATTCCGCAGCATGGACCGTTTTCTCGACGAGGTGAAAGCTGCGGGCTTTTCCGGCGTACAGAATTTTCCGACGGTCGGGCTGATCGACGGCAGCTTCCGTATCGGGCTGGAGGAAACCGGCATGTCCTACGCGCTCGAGGTCGAGATGATCGCGCTGGCCGGAGCCAAGGGCCTGTTGACGACGCCCTATGTGTTCTCGGCCGACGATGCCGCGGCGATGGCGGGCGCGGGGGCTGACATCATTGTCTGCCATTTCGGGTTGACCGCCGGCGGCGGGATCGGCGCGCGGACCGCACTGAAGCTCGAGGATGTTCCGGCCATGCTGGACGCCTGGGCGGCGGCGGCGCTCGCGGTGAAACCTGATGCGATCATTCTCGTGCATGGCGGTCCGGTGGCAGAACCTGCGGACGCTGAATTCGTCATCAAGACCTCGCGGCATTGCCACGGCTTCTACGGCGCTTCCTCGATGGAGCGGCTGCCGGTCGAAGTCGCGATCCGCGAGCAGACCCGAAAGTTCAAGGCCATCAGCCGCAGCTGAACGGACCATGCGACAGCACTTTGTGAAGGGAGAACAGATATGTCAGGCCAGCTGATCGGAGCGCTCATTCTCTGGCTGATCGTCGCGATCATCGTGATCGCGATCGTCGTCTATCTGGTGAACTGGCTGTACCGGCGCTCGTCGAAGGAAGCAGCGTTCGTCCGTACCGGTGCTGCCGGCGAGAAAGTGGTGATCGATTCCGGCGCCTTCGTGCTGCCGTTCATCCACGACATCACGCCTGTCAACATGAACGTGCTGCAGATGCGGGTGCATCGCGGCCAGGACGACGCCATCATCACCCGCGACCGGATGCGGGTCGACATCGACGCCGACTTCTACGTCCGCGTCCGCGCCACCGCCGAGGCGGTGTCGCTCGCGGCCTCGACGCTCGGCCGGCGCACCATGCAGCCGGAGACGCTGCACGAACTGTTGTCGGGCAAGTTCGTCTCGGCGATCCGCTCGGTCGCCTCCGAGATGACGATGGAGGACATGCACGAGCAGCGCGGGGTCTATCTCGCCAAGGTCAAGGAGGCTGCCGCCGAGGCGCTTGCCCAAAACGGGCTCGAACTGGAATCGGTGGCGCTGACCAATCTCGACCAGACCGACCTGCAATATTTCAACGCCTCGAACCGCTTCGATGCCGAGGGCCTGACCCATTTGATCGAGCAGATCGAGGGCCGCCGTAAGGCGCGCAACGACATCGAGCAGGATTCGATGATCAAGATCCGCTCGCGCAATCTCGAGGCGGAGAAGCAGTCGCTCGAGATCGAGCGCGAGAGCGAACTGGCGCGACTGGAGCAGCAGCGCGACGTCGAGGTGCGCCGCGCCGTGCAGCGCGCCGAAATCGCCCGCGAGCGAGCGATGCGCGACACCGAGGCCGAGCAGGCTCAAATCAACGCGCGCGAGGAAATCGAAAAGTCGCGGATCGGCAATGAACGCGCCATCAGCGAGGCAAGGATCGCCTCCGAGCGCGACGTCCGCCAGCGCGAGATCGAGCGCAGCCAGACCGTCGACCAGGCCGAGATCGCCGCGCGCGAGACGGTGGAGAAGGCGCGGATCGCCAACGAACAGCTGATCAAGGAGGCCCGCATCACCGCCGACCGCGAGATCCGCGAGCGCGAGATCGAGCAGTTGCGGGCGTTGCAGGCCGCTGAAATCGCCGCGCGCGAATCCACAGAACGCGCCCGGATTGCGCAGGAAGCCTCGGTCAGCACCGACCGGATCGCCAACGAGCAGCGGATTTCCAGCCTCGACATCGAGAAGCGGCGGTCGATCGAGGAAGCCGACATCGCCGCGCGGCTCGCCACCGAATCCGCCGAAATCGCCCGCAACAGCGCGATCATCGCCAGCCGCCTCGCCGCGGAGGAAAAGCGGCTGGCGCGCGAGATCGTCCGTGATCGTACCGTCCAGCAGGAGACCATCGCGGCGAAGGAACTGGTGGAGTCCGCCCGCATCGTCCAGGAGGAGCGCGTTCGCGCGCTGACGATCACGCGCAACCAGGCGATCGACGAGGCCGAGATCGCAGCATTGCATGCGGTCGAGGCGGCCCGGATCGCCAACGAGAAGGAAATCGCGGCGCATCGCATTCTCGCCGAGCAGGAAACGCGGTCGCAGGAGATCGCGCGGACGCAGAGGCTGGAAGGCGCCGAGATCGCCGCGCGCGAGGCGACCGAGACCGCCCGCATCGCACAGGAGCAAGCGGTTGCCGCCTCGCGGATCGCTTCCGATCTCGAAATCCGCAGCCTCGATATCGATCGCGCCAAGGCGATCGAGACCGCCGAAATCAAGAAGCGCGATGCGGTCGAGGTCAGCCGGATCGAGGCCGAGCTTGCGATCGACAAGGAGCGGATCGCGGCCTCCAAGAGCCGCGAGGTGCTGCAGATCGATCAAAAGAAGACCGTCGAGATCGCCGAAGAGGAGCGCGTCATCGCGATCTCCGCGCGGAAGATCGAGCGGGTCGATTCCGACCGTGCCGTGCGCGCCGCCGAGATCAATGCACGCCAGGAGGTCGAGAAGGTCGACATCACGCGCGAGCGCGAACTGGAGGTGGCTCGGCTGGAACGCCGCAAGGCGCTCGAACAGCTCGATATCGCGCGCAACCAGGCGCTGCAGGAATCCGAAATTGCGGCGCGCGAGGAAATCGAACGTGCGCGCATCGCCTCCGAGCGCGGCCTCGACGAGGCCCGTGTGGGCCGCGACCGCGACCTGCGCAAGCTCGAGGTCGATCGCGAACGCGAGGTCGAGAGCGCGGTGATGGACAAGGCGATCGCGATTTTCGAGAAGTCGCTGCTGGAATCCGCAGCCCAGGTAAAGGCGGAGATGGCGAAGGCCAAGGCGGTGGAGGCCGAGGAGATCGTCAAGACGGTGCGCGAAAGCGAGAACGCCAAGCGACGCACCGCGGTCGAAGTCATGCTGGCGAGAAAGAACGCCGATGAGAAGCGGATTGGGGCCGAGGCCGATGCGATCCGCGCCGCGGTCGATGCGGAAGCGCAGAAGCTGCTCTACGAGGCCGAGAACGCGCTCACCGACGAGGCGCGGTACGGCCTGTTCCGGCGACGGCTTCTGGACCGGATCGAGGGCATCGTTCGCGAAAGCGTCAAGCCGATGGAGAAGATCGAGGGCATCCGCATCCTGCATGTCGACGGGCTCGGCGGCATGGCCGGCAATGGCGGCGGCAGTTCGCGCACGCCAACCGACGAGGTGATCGAATCGGCGCTGCGCTACCGGGTGCAGGCGCCGCTGATCGATCAGGTGCTGAAGGAAATCGGAATCGAGGGCGGCAACCTCGCCAAGATGGGCGGCTTGATGCGCGAGGCCAGCGACATGCAGCGCGTCAGCAAGGAGGCCCTGCCACCCAAGCCGAAGGACGGGCCAGCCCTCACAGAGTCGGGGCCCGGCGAGCGCAAGCCGTCCGGCCGCGGCGATAAAGGCAAGGGCAAGGAGTAATCAATGGCCCGCGTCTACGTATCCAGCGTCATCAATGCGCCGGCGACCAAGGTCTGGGCGCGCGTGCGCGACTTCAACGGTTTGCCGAACTGGCATCCCGGTATCGCGGAGAGCCGGATCGAGAACGGTGAGCCGGCCGACAAGGTCGGCTGCGTCCGTGCGTTCGCGCTGCGCAACGGCGACCGGCTGCGCGAAAAGCTGCTCGGCCTGTCGGACTTCGACATGGTCTGCACCTATTCGATCCTGGATTCGCCGATGCCGCTGACCAACTACGTCGCCACGCTGCGGCTGACGCCGGTCACCGATCAGGACCGCACCTTCATCGAATGGAGCGCCGATTTCGACTGTGCGCCGGAACTGGAAGCGGACTTGGTCGGCGGCGTCGGCGGCAATGTGTTCCAGACCGGTTTTGACGCGCTCAACCGCGCCTTCGGAGCCTGAGCCATGCCGCGGGTGGTTCGCAGTACCATCATCGACGCCCCGGTCGAGCGCCTGTGGGCGGTGCTGCGCGACTTCAACGGCCATGAATCCTGGCATCCGATCGTCGCCAAGAGCACCATCGAGCGCGGCTATCCGTCCGACAAGATCGGCTGCGTCCGCCGCTTCACGATGCAGGACGGCGCCGAATTGCGTGAGCAACTGCTGGCCCTGTCGGATCTGGAAATGACCTTCAGTTACTGCCTGCTGGAGACGCCGATTCCGCTGTTCAACTACGTCGCCCATGTCCGGCTGCTGCCGGTCACCGACGGCAACCGCAGCTTCTGGCAATGGGAGGGCCGGTTCACCACGCCGGCCGGGCGCGAGACGGAGCTCGCCGAGCTCGTCGGCAACGAAGTCTATTCAAATGGCATCGCGGCGGTCCGCCAGCTGCCCGAACTCGCAGGTTAGGAAAACGCCATGCCCGTCAATGTCCGCATCGTGCAGGGATTACAGGAAGCCGCTGAAATCCTGGCCAGCGACCGCGGCGCGCAATTGCTCGGCGGCGGCACGCTGCTGGTGCGCGATATCAACGAAGGCGTGATGACGGAAGGCACGTTGCTGCGCGCGGTCGATCCGGCGCTGCTGGCGATGAACACCGGCGGTGCACGGGTCGAACTCGGCGCCGGCGTCACCATGGCGATGGTGCTGGCCAGCCGGGACCTGTCCTATCTGCACGCGGCGGCGCGCGGCATTGGTGGCCCCGCGGTGCGGACCACGGCGACCATTGGCGGCAATCTGTTCGCCGCGACGCCCTATGGCGATTTCACCACCGCGCTGCTGGCGCTCGACGCGGTCGTCACGCTGCATGCCGGGCTCGGCGGTGCGCGGGTGATGCCGCTGGAGGAGATGCTGGCGAACCGGGCGCGGGGCGGGGTGGGACTGGTTGCTTCGGTTGGCTTCAGCCGCCCGGCCGGCGCCGATGCGTTTCGCTTCGTCAAAGTCGCCCGCGTGCGGCCCAAGGGCGTCTCGGTGCTGTCGATCGCGGCGCATCTGCCGCAGAACGGCGGACGGATCAGCGGCGCGCGGATCGCCTATGGCGCGATGGGGCCGACGCCGCTGCGCGCCAAGGCGGTCGAGCGTGTGCTGGAAGGCCGCAGCCTCGACGCCGCCACCATTGCCGCTGCGAAGACCGCGGCGCTCGAGGGCACGCAGCCCGCGACCGATGCGATCGCCTCGGAGTGGTATCGCCGCGAAGTATTGCCTGTGCATCTCGGTCGGCTGCTTGCCGGCGAGACATCCTGAAGGAACGCAGAATGGCCCGGATGCCTGTACAGTTTCGCCTCAACGGCTCTGATCGCGCGGTGTTCGTCGAGCCGGCAGAAACGCTGCTCGGCACCATCCGGCGTGGGCTCGGCGATTTCGCCCCCAAGTTCGGTTGCGGCCAGGGCACCTGCGGCGTCTGCACCGTGCTGGTCGATGGCGAGCCGCGATTGGGCTGCCTCACGCTCAGCGTGACCTGCGAGGGCCGATCGATCGAAACCGCAAGTGGGCTCGCTGATGGGCCGACCCTGCATCCGCTGCAGGCCGCCTTCATGGAGCATTTCGCCGCGCAATGCGGTTTCTGCACGCCCGGCATGCTGATGGCGGCGAAGGCGCTGCTCGACCGCAATCCGAACCCTACACGTGTCGAGGTCGTCGAGGCGATCGCCGGCAATGTCTGCCGCTGCACCGGCTACGAGCCGATCATCAACGCCATCCTGGCCGCCGCGCAGCAGCGCGGCGTCCGCCGCGCCTGAGGAGATCCCGATGCTGGAGTTTCGCAAGGATCTGTTCGCCGACGAGCGCGACGACAATCTCAACGTGATCGGCAAGGGCGAGCAGCGCCAGGACATGCTGGGGCATGTCACTGGCCGCACCCGCTTCTTCGACGATCACGGCTTTGACGGCCTGCTGCATCTGAAGGTCGTGCGCTCGCCGCATCACCACGCCCGGATCCGGAGCATCGACGTGACAGCCGCGGAGCGCGCGCCTGGCGTCAAGCGCGTGATCCGCGGGCAGGACGTGCCGCTCAACAAGAACACGCTGCTCAGCCTGATCGATTTCGGCAAGGACGACGAGCCGACGCTGGCGGTCGACAAGGTGCGCTACAAGGGCGAGCCGATCGTCGCCATCATTGCCGACAGCGAGGCGGAAGCCCTGGCCGCGGTCCAGCTGGTTCGGGTCAGCTACGATCCGCTGCCCACGGTGTTCGACGTGCAGGAGGCGCTGAAGCCGGGCGCGGTCGTCGTCAACGAGACCTATCCCGGAAACTATTTCGAGTATCACGACAAATACGACCATCAGAAGCTGCGCTTCGGCGATGTCGAGGCCGCGTTCCGCACCGCCGATCACGTGATCGAGGAACGTTACCAGATGTCGCCGATCGAGCACGCCTCGACCGAGACCAACGGCACCATCGCCGCGCCCGAAACCAACAACCGTTACGTCGTGCATTCCTGCGCGCAGGGCCTGTTCTTCTCGCTCGGCACCACCGCGAAAATCCTCGCGCTGGAATCCAACCGGCTGCATTTCATCGGCGGCACCGTCGGTGGCGGCTTTGGCGGCAAGGTCGACTCGCTGACCGAGCCGCTGGCGGTGCTCGGCGCGATCCTCACCGGCCGGCCGGTCCGCTACGTGCTGGGGCGCGAGGAGGAGATGCAGTTCGCCTCGCCGCGCGGGGCCGAGCGGCACGTCATCAAGGACGGCGTGATGCGCGACGGCCGTATCGTCGCGCGGCAGATCACCTCCTATTTCGATGCCGGCGCCTATACGCGGCTGACCAGCTACGGCGTGGTCAAATGCGTCGCGCACATGCCGGGGCCCTACACGATCCCGAATGTGCGCGGTGACGCCTATTGCGTCTTCACCAACCGCGTGCCGGCCACCGCGATGCGCGGCTTCGGCGTCACCGGGGTGGACTTCTCGATCGAGGTGCAGATGGACAAGCTGGCGCATCTGGTCGGCATCGACCCGATGGAGTTCCGCATCCTCAACGCCTATCGCGACGGCGACATGAAGGCGCATCGCCGCGTCGCGCACAACACCGCGCTGATCGAATGCGTGCAGGTCGTGGCGCAGAAGGTGAATTGGCCTTTGAGCGAAACCGCGCGGCGCGCTTCGTCGCTGAGCGGCGGCGGCGGCCCGCGCGCGGCTATACCGCCCACCGTGACCGATGAGAGCGGCCGGATCGGCCGGCCGGAGACGCGGCAGGCGCCGCCACAGCTGACGCCGGGCGCGGCACCGCTGCCGGCGCATCAGCCTCGGCCCGCCGTGCCGGTCTATCAGCCGCCGCCGGCGCATCAGCCGGCGGCAGCATTGCCGAACTATCCGTCGCAGCCAGCCGATGCCGCGCCGCTGCCGGCTCCGGCGCCGCCGGTTCCGAATGCGCCGGCGCCACCCCAACACGGCGCGGCGCGGTTCTCGTCGGTGTTCACACGGAGGCGCTGAGATGGCACGGCATCAGGGGCGCGGAATGGCGTCCATCAACTACCCGATCGGCATGAATCTCGGCGGCGATCCCAGTCAGGCGCTGGTGCACGCCAATCCGGATGGCAAGTTCACCGTGGCGCTGTCGGCGATCGATCTCGGGCAGGGCATGAAGCAGGTCAGCCGGCAGATCGCGGCGGAGACGCTGGGCGTGCCGATCGAGGATGTCTATGTCGACACCGCCGACAGCGACACCGGTCCACACGATATGGGCTCGTTCGCCTCGCGCGGCACGCATCGCGTCGGCAACGCGGTGATCGTCGCCGCAAAGGAGGCGCGGGGCGTGCTGCTGGAGGCGGCCGCCGAGGAGCTCGAGGTCAACGCCGACGACCTCGTCACCGACGGCAAAGGCAACATCCACGTCCGCGGCGCGGCGTCGAAATCGATCACCGTCAAGGCCGCGTCGCAGGCAGCGCAGTTCAAGCAGGGCAAGACGATCTCCGGCCGCGGCATCTTTCTGATCCCGCTGTCCACGGTCAATCCGGAGACCGGCGAGATGTCGCCGGTCACCGCCTACGCCCACGCCTGCCTCGTCGTCGATCTGGAGGTCTGCGACGAAACCGGTGACGTCAAGGTCAACAAGCTGACCAGCGCCTATGAACTCGGCCGCGCGCTCAATCCGAAAATGGTCGAGCAGCAACTGGTCGGCGGCGCCTGGATGGGCATGAGCCACGCGCTCTACGAGACGCCGGAGCCGTATTATCCCAACCCCGAACATGGCGGCCGCGACTACAACGAATATCTGATGCCCGGCCCCGGCGACATCGCGCCGCACGACATCACGGTGCTGGAGCGACCGGCGCCGGACGGCCCGTTCGGTGGCAAGGGCCCCGGCGAGATGTGCGCCAATCCGGTGCTGCCGGCGGTCGCCAACGCGATCTTCAACGCCATCGGTGTGCGGATCGACACGCTGCCGATCACGCCGGAAAAGATCCTGCGTGCGCTGAAGGCGCAGGGCGGCGCGCGGCCGCAAGTCCGGCGCGCATAGGGGGCTCGGGATGGCGGTGCGCGGCAGTGTTGGTGGGATCGATCGGCCGGAGAAACTGGCCGAGGCGCTGCGCGCGGCCTATTACCTCGCCGATGACGGCTTTGCCACGGCCGGCTACCTCGCGCTCGCGCTCGGCAAGCCGCTGCTGCTGGAAGGCGCGCCGGGTGTCGGCAAGACCGAGGCCGCCAAGGCGATCGCCGGAATCATGGGACGGCAGCTGATCCGGCTGCAATGCTATGAGGGCATCGATTCCGCCGCCGCGCTGTATGAGTGGAACTACCCGCGCCAGATGCTGGCGATCCGCCAGGCCGGCGACGAGCCGATCGACATCTATCGCGACGATTTCCTGATCGAGCGGCCGATGCTGGCGGCGCTGCGCCGGCCGGAATCGACGGTGCTGCTGATCGACGAAATCGACCGCTCCGATCCGGAGTTCGAGGCGTTCCTGCTCGAATTCCTGTCGGACTTCTCGATCTCGATCCCGGAGCGCGGCACGCTGCGCGCGCATGAACGCCCGGTGGTGGTCCTGACCTCGAACCGCACCCGCGATCTGCACGAGGCGCTGCGGCGGCGCTGCGTCTATCACTACATCGCCTATCCGGATCCGGAGCGCGAGGCGCGGATCATCATGATGCGTTCGTCCTCTGTCGCCGAGGCCACCGCACGCGCGATCGTGACGGCGGTCGGTCGGCTGCGGCAGGAGCCGCTCACCAAGCCGCCCGGCGTCGCCGAAGCGATCGACTGGGCGGAAGCGTCGACGCTGCTGGCGAAAACCGGCGCACCGTGGCCGGACGCGTTCCGGCGCGCGATCGGCGTGGCGCTGAAGGACGAAGAGGATCTCGCCTTCATCGCGCCGCGGCTCGATGCCATTATCGCGGAGATCGCAGCATGACGGCGCTTGCTCTGCCGCGCGCGGCCCGGCCGCTGCTGGAGTTCATCGCACTGCTGCGGCGCAACGGCTTTTCGGTCGCGCCGGAACAGGGCCTGGCGTTTCTGCGCGCGATCGAACTGCTCGGCCCGCGCGATATCGAGGACATCCGCCGCGCCGGCGTCGCCACGCTGGCGCCGCCGTTCGAGCGGCAGCCGGATTTCGACATGCTGTTCGACATGCATTTTCTCGGCCTGGCCGGCGTGCTGTCCGATCAGGTCGCCGAAAGCGACGAGGAACTGCAAGTTCAGGACGATGGCGCCGGATATGACGCGCCGCTGTCGGACGAGACAAACGAAACCGGGCAGGCGGCGACCTCCAGCGAGGCGCTGTCGCGGCGGAAGCTGCGGCCGGACGATGAGAGCCAGCAGCTGGCGCGTTTCAGCCGGCATTTGCCGGCCCGGCTGCCGCGCCGCCGCGGCTATCGGATGCGCTCCGCCAGGCGCGGCGGGGGCTTTGACTTGCAGCGCTCGCTGCGGGACGCCATCCGCACCGATGGCGAGATCTTCTATCTGCGCCGCCGCGAACGACAATTGCGGCCACGCGCCATCCTGCTGCTGATCGACGTGTCGGGTTCGATGAAAGCGCGCTCCGACGCGCATCTGCGTTTTGCCCATGCACTGGTCAACGCCGCGCCGCGCGTCGAAGTGTTCACGTTCGGCACGCGGCTGACCCGGCTGACCCGCGCGCTGCTGTTGAAGAACCGCGAGCAGGCGCTTGCGGTCGCAGCCGACCTCGTGGCCGATTGGGACGGCGGCACCCGGATCGGCGATGCGCTGGCCGCCTTCCTTTCGGTGCCGCGTTTCGCCGGCTATGCCCGCGGCGCGCTGGTGCTGGTGCTGTCCGACGGGCTCGAGCGCGGCGACCCGGCGCAGATGACACGCGCGGTCGGGCATCTCGCCGCGCGCGCCTGGCGGATCGACTGGCTGACGCCGCTCGCCGCCGCGGCCGATTATCGCCCGGAGACCGCCGCGTTGCGCGCGGTGCTGCCAATGCTCGACAGCGTCGCCAATGGCGCGACGACGGAGCGGCTGTGCCGGCATGTTCTCGATCTCTCACGACGGAGGGCCGCCCGATGAGTAAGCCTGCGTCCGGCTGCGTCGATGCGCATCATCACATCTGGCGGCAGCAGGATCTGCCCTGGCTGCTCGGGCCGATGCAGCCGCGGATCTTTGGGCCCTATGAGCCGATCCGCCGCGACTACACCATCGCGGAATATCTGGCGGATGTTTCCGCCGCCGGCATCACGCGGTCGGTTTACGTGCAGGCGAACTGGGCACCGGCGCGCTTCCTCGATGAGGTCCGTTATGTCAGCGACGCCGCCCGGGAAACCGGCTGGCCGCACGCCATCGTCGCCTATGCGGATTTCACCGTGGAGGATGTGCGGCCGCAGCTGGAGCAACTGGCGGCGTTCCCGCTGGTGCGGGGCGTCAGGATGCAGTTGCACTGGCACGACAATCCGCAATACCGTTTCGCATCGGCTCCGGGTCTGGCGCGCGATCCGACGCTCCGGCGCAACATCGCGCGATTGAGCGAATATGGCTGGGCCTTCGATCTTCAGGTGTTCGCGCCGCAGATGGCCGGCGCGGCCGAGCTTGCCGATAGCTGTCCCGGCGTCAGCTTCGTTCTGCAGCATGCCGGCATGCTGGAGGATTTGTCGCCGGCCGGCATCGAAGCCTGGCGCACCGGCATGGCGCTGCTGGCGCAGCGGCCCAACGTCGTGGCGAAGCTGTCCGGCCTCGGCACCTTCCTGCATCGCAACGACCCGGCGCATATCGGTTTCGTGGTCGGCGAAACCGTGCGGCTGTTCGGCGCCGGACGCTGCATGTTCGGCTCGAACTTTCCGATCGAAAAACTCTGGACCCGCTACGAGGCGTTGTTCGATGCCTACCGCACGGCGACGCAGACGCTGTCCGCAGCTGACCGGCAGGCGATCTTTCACGACACCGCCGCCGGGATTTACCGGCTGGCCCGACCTTAGACAACAACAGGATTCAACGAGGGGAAACACATGGCGCTCGAAATCAAGATCCTGGACTACGGCGACATCGAACTTGAATCCAGCTTCCTCGTGCTGGGACGCGACTGCGGGCGCACCAGGCGGGTTTACACTTACGGCTTCCTGATCCTCGGCGGTCCGTGGCCGATGGTGGTCGATACCGGCTATCGCCACAATCAGATCATGGAAAGCCTCGGCATGCGCGGGCTGCAGCACCATGAGAACATGATCGAGAACCAGCTCGCCAGGCATGGCGTGCGGATGGGCGACGTCCGCTACGTCATGCACACTCATCTCCACATCGACCATGCCGGCAAGGACGAGTTGTTTCCGATGAACACGACGGTCCTGCTGAACCGGCGCGAACTGGAATACTCGGTCTCGGGCCTGATGCATCCGCAGTATCCGGCGCCTGACATCAAGCATCTGATCGACCGGCTGCACACCCGCCACGCGTTGCGTCTCGAGGATCTCGAACTGTCCGGCCCGATCGAGGTCTGCCCCGGCGTCACCGTCGATGCGGCGGGCGCTCACACCGAAGGCTCAATGAACATCCATGTCGAGACCGCCGAGGGCCGCGCCACCATATGCGGCGATGTGATCTACGATTTCAACGACCAGATCGTGAATCCTTTCCACGAACTGCATCACAACGAGCCCCGCACCACAGGCAATCACGGCAACACCAAGCGCGAGGAGAAGGCCGCGATCAAGCGGCTGCTGTCCGGTTCGCGCTTCCTGCTGCCGGTGCATGACAAGCCGGCCAGGGTCGAGCACGGCCAGGTCGTGGCGCGCCTCGACATGGCGGTGCCGGGACCGACCGTGCAATCGCTGCCGGCGCGTAATTGGTTCGCAGCGTGAGCGGCGGTTTCGGAGACCGACGATGACCACGCATATCGCGCTGCGGCCATCCTTTGCCGAACTGATCGACCTATGGGCGCCGGTGCGGCAGGCCGCAACCGGATTCCAGTTCACGGAAGGTCCGGTCTGGCACCCGAAGGCGCATGATTTGCTGTTCTCCGACATGCCGGGCGACGTGCGCCGCCGGCTCGACGGGCAGGGCGTTCGCGAGGCGATGCGTCCATCCAACAAATGCAACGGCATGACCTATGATGCCGGGCTGAACCTGATCGTCTGCGAGCACGCCACCTCCACGCTGGTACGCGAACGCCCCGACGGGCGGCGCGAGATTTTGGCGTCGCATTTCGACGGGCTGGAGCTGAACTCGCCGAACGACGTCTGCGTCAAGTCCGACGGTGCGATCTATTTCTCCGACCCGTGGTATGGCCGGATGCCGGTCTACGGCGTCGAACGGCCGCGTCAGCTCGGCTTCCAGGGCGTCTATCGCGTGCCGCCCCGCGGCGGCGAGCCGCAATTGCTGGTCGACCGCTATCTGTTCGATCAGCCGAACGGGTTGTGCTTTTCGCCGGATGAGCAGCGGCTCTACGTCAACGATACCGTCAAGCATCTGATCCGCGTGTTCGACGTCGATGCTGGCGGCGGTCTCCGCAACGGCCGGGTGTTCGCCTCCAACATCGTCTCGGCCACCGAGCCCGGCGTGCCCGACGGCATGAAGTGCGACGCGCTCGGCAATGTCTGGGTGTCGGCGCCGGGCGGAATCTGGGTCTATGCGCCGGACGGCAGATTGATCGGCAAGCTGCGCGTTCCCGAGCTGGTCAGCAATCTGACCTGGGGCGGGCCGGATTGGCGCACGCTCTACATCACCGCGACGCATTCGGTTTATGCGGTGCCGGTGAAGGTCGGACCGCGCAACGAGCCCTATATGCGCGCCGGCCAAAATTCGCCGGCCGCGGCCCGGCCGGAGCCGGCTCCGGTGGCCACCGTCAATCGGTCCGCAGCCCAAATCGCCGAGCCGGGTTATGCGGTCGATCCGATGCGCTGCGCGCTGATCATTCAGGACATGCAGAACGACGTCGTGATGGACGGCGGCGCCTTTGCGTCATCCGGCTCGCCGGTGCATTGCCGCGAACAGAACGCCATCGCCAACGCGAAGCGGCTTGCGGAGGCTGCGCGTGCCCGCGGCGTCATGGTGATTCACGTCTGGTTCGTGGTCGAGCCGGGCGCGCCCGGCGTGACCGCGAATGCGCCGCTGTTCGAAGGGTTGATCGACGCGAAAGCACTGGTGCGGGGCACCTGGGGTGCTGCGCCGGTGTCGGGGCTGGAGCCGCACGCCGGCGACCAGGTCGTGGAGAAAATGCGGATGAGCGCCTGGGAGGGCACCAGGCTGGAGGCCATGCTGAAGGCGGCCGGGCGCGATTTCGTCATCGTCACCGGCGCCTGGACCAATATGTCGATCGAACATACCGCCCGCACCGGCGCGGACAAAGGCTTCTACATGATCGTGCCGGAGGATTGCTGCTCGACGATGAACGCCGAATGGCACATCGCCGCGGTGAACTACGCGATCCAGAACGTGGCGATGGTGACCCGCGCCGACGACCTGATCGCCGCGATGTCCTGATCGAGGTTGCCAAGCCGGCGGGCCCCGGCATCGCGAGGTTGAGCATGTCCCGCGTGTTGCCGTTCAGCGTCCTTTATTTCTGTCAATTATACAGCGAGCCGTCGCCCAGCACGGATTGCCTGAAGCGGGTGGTGAGGATACCGCCGTCGGCGGGCGGCAGCACGAAGTAAAGCGCTTCCGGATTGATCTTGACCTGCGCGAACACGGGCCCGTTGCCACGGTGTGCGAGATCGCGGATCTCGGTGACCTCGGCCATGGTCCTGACGATCCGCGATGTCCTGAAGCCGGCGGCCGTGGCGATCCCGGCGAGATCGACGCCGCCTGCCGTGTGGGTCTTCTGCATTCCGGTCTCGCCGAAGCGCTCGTTATCCAGCACGGCAATGGTGAGATTCGCCGGGTTCTGCACGGCGATCGTGGCAAGCGCGCCGAGGCTCATCAGCATTTCGCCGTCGCCGGTGATGACGAGGACCCGGCGCTTGGGCTGCGCGATGGCAAGACCAAAGCCCATCATGGCGGCCGCGCCCATCGCGCCCCAGAGCGGGAAGTTGTTCGGGCTGTCGCCCGCAGCCGAGATATCCCAGTTGGGGGCGCCGAGCCCGGCAACGACCAGGAGATCGCTGCGATCGCGCAGCAATTCATTGACGACATCGCGGCGATGCAGCAGTTCGTTGGGAACGTTCATTTGCGGGCAAGCTCCTTGAAATTCTTGGCACCGAGCACGCGCTGTCCGATCAGGACGGCGGCGGGCCGCCAGGTGTTGAAGGCAAGGTTGGCCGCGCCGGAAACGGTCGAAGCGACCAGATGCGGCTCGTCGGCGCGGGTCACGATCACGCCCATGGCTTCGAGCGCGGCCCTGGTGCCCTGGCCCATCGGGACCTGCCACGGGTTGAACTCACCCCATTCGCCGCGCATCGTCACCAGCATCAAGAGCGGCATGCGGCAGATCATCGGCAGCGACAGCATGTTGATGCAGTTGCCGACGCCGCTCGATTGCAGCAGCAGGACGCCGCGTTCTCCGCCGAGCCAGGCACCTGCCAGCATGGCGATCCCTTCCTCTTCGGTGGTCAGTGTGATGACACGGGCTTGAGGATCCGCCTCGAATGCGCGGATGAGGCGGCTGTGCCCCGCATCCGGCACCATTCCGACCTGGCGCACGTCAGCCTCCTTGAGGACGCGGTACACGTCGTCGGGCCAGGTCGGCAGTGCGACCGGCTCTTTCTTCTGCAGATCCGCCACGGAGAGGCTCCCCTTTTTCTCGATCTCGAACACGCGTTGCAGGGATAGTACGACGCCGTTTCGTCGAGAAGGTATGCAAAATTGAAAAGCGGCCGGTCGCGTCAGCCCGGCTCGCTGCACCGCCATATGACAACACGGGAGCCACAGGCCGGGCGACTTATGACGGCCACCGGCGCGTCGCTATTCTCGCGCCAATTCAGGCAGCACGTGGTAGCGGGCGATCTCATGCGGAAATTCGCCGCGGTTGGCGAGCAGGACGATACCGACCTTGTGCGCCGGCACCAGGCCGAGATAGGCCGACGCGTTGTTAAGTCCGCCCGGCTTGTCGACGACGGTCACGTCGTTCAAGTGGATGTTTTCCCAGGCCATCGCCTGTCCGAACTTCTCGGTCACGTGAAATGCCTCACGCTGCGTCATCTGCAATGCTTGCCGCAACTGCGGATCGATCGCCTCTCCATCGATGAAGGCAGCCAGAAAGGTGGCCAGATCGCGCGCCGAGGTGAACATCTGACCAGTCCTCGGGAAATCGTAGTAAGTCTGCTGATCTCCAGGCGGACCGATCGCCATGCCCGTATCGGAGTAGCCCTGCACGACACGCTCCATCAGCTCCGGAGCCATCATGGCGCGATGGTCCGGCCCGCGCTCGGGAAGGAATGTCTGGTTCATGCCGAGCGGTTTCAGGATATTCGCCTCGATGAGATCACCGATCGGCTGGCCGTAGCGGCGTTCGAGCGCGAGCTGGAGCAGCACATATCCCGCGTGGGTGTAGATGCGCTGCTTGCCCGGCTGCTCGCCTGATGGCGGCGTCCATGCGTTGAGCGCCTCGAAGAACTGCGGCAGGTTAAACGAATCGTTCGGCCATGGGGGGTGATCGGTCGGCAACAGGAGCCCGGATGTATGCGTTGCCAGTTCGCCGATCGTCACGCGCTTGATGTAGTCGCCGCGCAGCTCGGGGACATATCTGCTCACGGGATCATCCAGACGGAGTTCGCCGCGGAGCGTGCCCAGCGCGAGCAGGATTGCCTCGAACGGTTTGCGCACCGACGCGACGTTGAACAACGTGTCTGAAGTGATTGGCTGCCTTGTCGCCTCATCGGCGACGCCGTAGTTGAAGAACTCGGTGTGACCCGCAGCGTAGACGGCCACAGCGAGACCGCCCGGCTTCCCCACGGTCTCCGGCGCCAGATAGGCCGTGACGATGTGCTGAATTTTGGCGTCCATGCCAATATCCGCGACCGACCCGCCCGCCAGCGCGAGTAGCAGAACGGGAAGAACGATCAGGCCTGTCGGTCGATGATGTCGCCACCGGCGCGTGGAACTTGTCACCATCATGAGCCATCGTCTCGTTGACGCCGATGGACCTTTTTGCGGGCACGATTCTGGCGCTTGTCGGGAAGCGCCCGTCAATTTGCTGTGAGTTGCCGAATTCCTTGGGCTCAGGAGATCGCAATGATCTCGAGCTCGTGACCGGATACGCCGACGACATCTCCGACAGCTTTGCCCATCAGAGATATTGCCACCGGGGACACGAAGGAAATGGAGCCGGCCTTGGGGTCCGCTTCGTCCTCTCCCACGATATGATATTTCTGCACGCGCCCATCCTCGCGCCTGAAGGTCACCGTGCTCCCGAACGCAACCTTGTCGACTGACGTAGGCTTGGCGACGAGCTGAGCCGTCCGAACTCTCGCCGCAAAGTAGCGCGCATCGCGCAAGGGCGTTGCCGCTTGCCGCCGCCGCTCATTCACGTCTTCGATCTGCTGCGCCGTCTCGTACGCCTCGCGCGCCTGTTGTAGTTGAAACTCGAGCGCCTTCAATCCTGCTTCCGTAACCAGGTTCGGATGAGCAGAGATCGGACGGTCGGGGAGCAGCGTCTCAGATGCGGTTTCGGCACTGTCTTCCTTGGTGAAGGCAACGCTCAACTCGGCCTCCTTTCGAGTGGGATACGCCAGGAAATGGAATTGTAACACAACGCTCGGCGGTTTTTGCGTATCACATATCGCGGAGCGGATGGAACCAGGTTGCCTCTTTGGGGGTACCGCCTGTTCTGGAGGCCGCGCGATCCCGGCGCGAAGCGGATGCCGGCCGTGGAAATATTCCAACAGCCCTCAGCGCCACCCGAGCGCGGGAGCCACGTGCGTCAGAATCGATTCGATGACATGGGCATTGTAGGCGACGCCGAGCTGGTTCGGGACGGTCAACAGCAGCGTGTCGGCCTCATCGATCGCCTCGTCTTTCCTCAGCTGCTCAATCAGCACGTCCGGCTCGGCCGCATAGCTGCGGCCGAAGATCGCCTGGGTCTCCGGCGAGATAAAGCCGATTTGGTCATCCTCGTCTCCACCGCGGCCGAAGTAAGCGCGATCACGATCATCCATGATGGCGATGATGCTGCGGCTGACGGACACCCGTGGCTCGCGCGCATGGCCTGCCTCTTTCCACGCCGAGCGGTAGGCCCTGATCTGGGCAGCCTGCTGGATGTGGAAAGCCTCGCCGGTTTCGTCGTTCTTGAGCGTCGAACTCTGCAGGTTCATGCCCAGCTTCGCTGCCCAAATTGCCGTGGCGTTCGAGCCGGCTCCCCACCAGATGCGATCACGCAGTCCCTGGGAGTGCGGTTCAAGACGCAGCAATCCCGGCGGATTTGGAAACATCGGACGTGGATTGGGCTGCGCGAAGCCGTGGCCATCAAGCACGTCGAGAAAGACCTGGGCATGGCGCCGGCCCATGTCGGCTTCGGTCTCGCCTTCGGCCGGTTGGTAGCCGAAATACCGCCATCCATCGATGACCTGCTCGGGCGATCCTCGGCTAATTCCAAGTTGCAGGCGCCCGCCCGAGATGAGATCGGCCGCGCCGGCGTCTTCCACCATGTAGAGCGGGTTCTCATAGCGCATGTCGATAACCGCCGTGCCGATCTCGATGCGGCTGGTTTTCGCGCCGACCGCCGCCAGCAACGGGAAAGGCGAGGCGAGTTGGCGGGCGAAGTGATGAACGCGAAAATAGGCGCCGTCGGCGCCCAATTCCTCGGCCGCGATGGCCAAATCGATGGATTGCAGCAGCGTGTCCGCCGCCGAGCGGGTCTGCGATTGCGAAGAGGGTGTCCAGTGCCCGAACGACAGGAATCCGATGCTTTTCATGCGGGGTCATCTAGGTGCTTTCTGTCGATTTGCCACCGTCACCGCGAGCGGGACTGTCCGCGCACCGAACATGGAATCGACTGCTCGTCTCCGTCTCCCGCGCAGGCTGGACCAAAAGTGCTCTTGGGTGTTACAGGGTCGAAACACAAGCCGGTCGAACATCGTTGAGTGTTGTTGGCTTTTCGGCACGCGGGATCGGTGATCAGGACTGCCATGCCCGTCGGCGAACTCTTCATTCTCGGCTTCTTCGGCAAAACCATCCCGGCATGGCTGCGGGAATTTGCGGCCAAGTACGGCTTGGGCGGCGTGATCCTGTTCGATTATTCCTGCCAGACGCAAAAATACGACAACAACATTGAATCGCCGGAGCAGGTGCAGCGTCTCTGCGAGGAGATCTCCCGCCTGCCGTCGCGGCCGATGGTGTTCATCGACCAGGAGGGCGGGCTGGTGCGGCGGCTCAAGGAGAGTAAGGGGTTCAAGCCGCTGCCGAGCCCGAAGGAATTCAACCATCTTGCTTTGAGCGAGAAGCGGGAAGTACTTGCCGCCAGTTTTGCCGAAATGCGCCGTCTCGGCATTCACTACGACTTCGCGCCCGTCATCGACGTTGATTACAATCCCGATAATCCGAACATCGGCAAGATCAAGCGTTCCTGGTCCGCCGATATCGGCGAGGTGGAGGCCAATGCGCTGCTGGTGAGCGAGGTCGCGCGCGCGGCGGGCATCGGGCTTTGTCTGAAGCATTTCCCCGGCATCGGCGGCGCGGTGGTGGATTCGCATCAGGAGTTCATGGACATTTCCGACAGTCTGCGCACCGAGCAGGAAGAGCTGTTCTATTCGCTGGCGCCAAAAATGTTCGGCGATGCCGTGCTGGTCAGCCACGCCATCGTCAGGCAATGGGACCGCGACAATCCGATGACCCTGTCTGCCGCCGGCCTTGCCCGGTTGCGCCAGCGGCTTCCCGATACGCTCCTGATCACCGACGACATGCAAATGCAGGGTCTGCAGAAGGCGTTGGGCACGCGGCAAGCCAGCCTTCAATCGCTCAAGGCCGGTATCGACATGCTCTGCATCGGCAACAATCTGTTCGATCAGGAGCGGGAAATGGCCGCCATCGCCCAATCCGTCGAGCAATCCCTTGATAATGGGACCTTAACGGGTTCCGCCATTAAGGAATCGATCGCCCGCGTCATCAGGCGAAAGGCGCTTTTGGCGGCCTGATAGGCCCCAACGGCTGGCTATGCGTACCGGCGCGCCGGTTCCCCGCCAACGATGGGTTGCCTTGCGAGGCCGTTGAGACTACAAGCCTTTTTTCCAACGGGAAGACAGGCGATGGCCCACAATTACGCAATCAATGACGACGTGCACCACCAGCTGCAGGGGCCGCAGGGCCGCGCCACCGTCAAGGAACGCAGCATCTACACCATCGTCACCTGCCTGCCGATCGAGGCCGACGGCCGCCCGCGCTACCGCATCAAGAGCAAGACCGAGAACGTCGAGCGCGTCGTGACGGAGGAGCAGATCAGCCGGCTCGGCTGATCCGCTGCCATTCTTCATTTGGACGGCTGCTTGTTTGGACGGTTGGTGCGCGCCCGCAACGCCTTGTCGTGCGCGGCGATGTCGACATCGCCGTCTGCCTTCTCTTGATTTCGTTACTGTTGATGTCGCGCGTCGGTCATCGCGCGGCCTGCACCTAGCAAATCGGTGAAGCCGTGGTCGCCTGCGATCACAGTGTTTCTACGGCTCTCTGTGAAGCAATTCACACGCGGGTGCCGGCACCGGCGTTAACGACGGCGCATGACAACGCGGCGGAAAGCATATTGGTGGTTCAGGCTCGTTGCCTCGGGACGCTTCCTCGAAAAGTTCCCGTGGCTCCCGCGCAACTGACCCGCGTCGAGGTTGCGTCCGATCCGTCGCTTAGCGGAAACAGCGACGAATATTTCATCGAAGCTGCGTCTGCGAATTGCCGGTGAGGCCCCCACATGCGGCTTGTTGCGTTGCCGCATGGCTGCCTGGTTTAAACAGTTCAGCGGATGGGACCATAACGAATCAAATTGAGTGCATTAGAGAAGCAAATACCCATAAGGCGAAATTATGAGGGATTGAGCCGCGAGGCCAACGCATTTCTACGGGCCGTAAAACTACGGAGTCCTGAACCGGTGGCATCGTACTTCCTCGATTGAAGGCCAAAACCCCTCGCATTGGTTTAGTTTCCGGTCCACTTGCCGGTTCCCCGTATTCTTACTGGTTAAAAAATTAACCACCGGCGGCGATGGAATCGATAAATTAGTTATATGTCGCAGCAAGACCATCGAGCCAGTGATTCCCACTTTCCGACGTGGATGGAAACCGTCACGCCTCTCGAGAGCAATCTTGAAATCGTCCAGTTGTCCGTCGCGCGTGCTCGCGCAACAGAAGAAGCGGAAGCGTCGATCGCTCGCCAGTTGAACGGACCGCTGACAGCGCTGCTGCTCTACATGAACGAGATCAAGCAGCACAGCCACCAGTTCTCCGAGGCGCCCGGCAATCGCGTCTACCTGCAACAGGTCGTCGACAACGCGGTTCAACAACTCGAACGCGTCTGCGTCGTGGTGAAGCAGATTTCGGACAAGCATCCCGCCTTTGCTTCTGAATCCGATCGCAAGCAGGGGCGGGAGAGCCAGGCCAACCGCACCAAGGATGGCGGTCGCACGCCGGGGGTGATGTTCGCCTCGGAGTCCGGTCAGAAGCCGCTCACCAAGCGCGAGCGCGAGGTGCTGAGCCTGATCAGTGAAGGCTGCTCCAACAAGCAAGGCGCCTTGCGGATGAACATCAGCCCGAGGACGTTCGAGAGCCATCGCGCCGAAGCCATGCGCAAGCTCGGCGCCCGCAACACCGCGGATCTCGTCCGCAAGGCGTTGTTGCAGCCGGCCTGATTATTTCATTTGCTCAGAATGCAAATGTGCACTGCGCCTGCGGTGGAAGCACCGCAATGCTGCAGGTTCACAAAAGCCGATTGCAATCGCGACAGGGCCGACGGGGTCGGACCAGAGGGTGATCCGGAACAGCGGGAGCCGGATTTCCGAGAAGATCGCGCCAGGTTGCGCTCAGCAGAAGTCTTCCGCGAATGAGCGCATGCGGGGTGCGGGCCGGGCGGCGATGGCCGGTTTTGGGCCTTCCGGGATGATGGTGATCACCCAGGCCGCCGGAACACTCGACTTGTTTTCCACGATCGATCGAACGTGGCCGGTGACGGCCGAGCCGGCCGAGCGGAAGGTTGCGGTTCTGCCGTTGAACTGGGCGATACGGAAACGCCGCACTTCTTTCTGATCGCTCGTTTCGAACGTGAACATGAGGGTGCTCCTTGGTCCACGCGACTATCGCGATTCAACGTTATCCGTCTGTGAAAATCGTAAACCGTAGTAGTACGGCAAGCCGCGCCTGCGGCGCGCGGGGCCGTCCCGTCCGGACACTGCGAGGCAGGTCGGATGCCGCCTCGGCGTTCGCCGATACCGCTTTGCGTCTGATGGCCGCGAGGATAGAGGGCGAGGCGGCGCTGGATGGCGGCCTTCAGCGCGACGCGGCGCGCCCGGGCACGATGCTATTCGGCCGCGCTGGGGAACACGGCTTCCATCTTGGTCTTCAGCGTCGCCGCGTTGAACGGTTTGACGATGTAGTTGCTGACGCCGGCCTTCTTCGCGGCGATGACGTTCTCCGTCTTCGATTCCGCCGTTATCATGATGAAGGGCGTGTTTGAGAATTCCGGGCTCGCGCGGACTTCCTTCAGCAGGTCGTAGCCCGTCATCGGCTCCATGTTCCAGTCGGAGATCACGAGGCCGTATCGCTTGCCCTGCATCTTGGCGAGCGCCGCCGAGCCGTCGCTGGCATCGTCGACGTTCTCGAATCCGAGCTGCTTGAGGAGGTTGCGGATGATGCGGATCATGGTGCTGTAGTCATCGACCACCAGGATCGGCATCGACAAATCAAAAGCCATGTCTTTACTCCGCGCAGCTAGCAAACCGCCGAACACGGGTGAACTCGCGTGGCATTCGAAATCGTCTCGATGCTCTTTCCCGAACCTGCCCGTCAGCACCGTGACAAGTATCAGGGGTCATTGAACAGCGCGTTAACTCGCGGCCGAATAAATCCCGGGCAAATGCCGGGGCCTGGCCGTAATTATACGGTGAGTTCCCGGCTGGCCGGATCGCGGGGCGCAATCTTCACGCGCATCGCCCGGCCGGCGCCTATCAATGGGCTCGGGAGCCCGCCCGCCCATGGACAGCGGCCGAGGGTCACGCCGCCGCGCAATGGATGCGCGAATGCAGCAGGCGGTCGTACTGGGTCTTGACCGTCGCGTAGCACTCGCAGGAGGTCCTGATCAGGCCGTCCAGATTGGTGATCTCGATATGTCCGCGGCTGTAATGGATGAAATTCGCCTGCTGCAGCGTGTTGGCCACCAGCGATACGCTGTTGCGACGCGCGCCGATCATCTGCGCCATCGCTTCCTGGGTCAGCACGAGCTTGTCGCTGCCGGACAGGTCGCGGGTATGTAACAAGCAGCGCGCCAGCCGGGACTCTACCGTGTGCGAGGCGTTGCAGCCCGCAGTCTGCTGGATCTGCGCGTAGACCGCCAATCCGTGCCGTGCCAGCAAAGTGCGCAGCGTCGCGCTCTGGTCGGCAGCCGCCCGAAGCTGATCGAGGTCGATCGTCGAGGCCACGCCGGGGACCAGCACCAGCGCGCTGTTCAGCGCGATCGGGTCGCCGAGGGCGGAGAATGCGCCGAAGATGCTGTCGCGGCCGACCATCGCGATCTGGACGTGCTCGCCTCGCGCGAGCTTGACCACGAGCGAGATCACGCCTCGGTGCGGCAGGTAGGCGCGCTTGAGCGTCTCGTCGACTTCCACCAGCACCAGATCCTGGGTGAGGTCGGCGGAGCGCAAATGCGGGCGGATCAATTCAAAATCGTCCGCAGTCAGCGAAGACAAAAATCCATTCGGGGAACGAGGGGCTGAATCCAAAGCAGTCTCCTGCCTTACGGTCAAAGCCGGTCTCAGGGTGCCAGGCACCAAAAATATGCAATATACGCCGTCAAAAATGCCCGTTCATCTTGCCATGAATCGCCGGCGGGAAATATCGGCAAATAGCCGCACTCTGCCGCTGCCTTGGCTCCGTTGGCGCCACTGCGCCTAGTGGCCGCCTGAAGGCGCCCAGCCCTGAGAAGGGAGGTGGTGGCGTCGGTCGGTGCTGGCCCGGCGTCGAAGGTCACGGACGCCGACGAGGCTGTCGCGGCCCATCTTTGCGACCTCCAACGTCTGACCTTCGGAAAGGCTGACCACCGTTGAAACGACCCCCTGAGGGGCAGGTAGACCCCGCGGCCAAGGCGCCGGCCTTGCTCGGGACCCCGCCCTCGGCCGGTTCGACGGTCTCAAGTACAGCCAGGGACTGGGGCGCAGAGCCCTGTAACAGGCGACTAGGAGGGCTGCGCCCGCACTCTCAATCCGGGCCGAAGGCGGGACTTGAACGGTCTCGCATCAGCTATGCCGCCGCGTGGCGGAATGGTCCCGAGCTTGCTCAAGGTTGTGGAACCCGCCCTATACCCTGTGGAGGGCAGACAGACTCGGCCATTTGCGACGGAATTGCGAATAGTGCGCTGATTCGCAAGGCAAAACCCGCTCAAGAAGGCCTTGATGCGCCGTTGGGGTAGGGTGGCGTCGTTATGTGTCTCTTGCAGCGCATCCGGTACGGCGAAGGAGGCCGTCATGCGTCGTATTCTGGTTGTCGATGACGACCTTCATACCCGCCTTGCGGTACGCGCCTGGCTCAATCAGTGCGGTTTCAGGGCCGCGATCGCGCCCAACGGCCTCGCAACTTTGCGTCGAACCAGAAAAGGGTGGCGGCTGCGCACGTGCTGCGACTGAGGAGCGATTGAAGACAGGTATCTTGCTTCGGGGGGCTGAAATGACACGGGTACTCGTTGTCGATGACGATCCGATGGTTTGCATGGCCATTGAGATCTATCTGGAGCGTCACGGGTTCGAAGTGACGATAGCCGATGGCGGCGAAGCCGGGCTACGCGCGCTCGAAGACGCCAGTTTCGACCTGATGATCGTCGATATCTTCATGCCGCATATGCGCGGTTTCGAATCGATCCGGATATTCCACGAGCGCGCGCCGGCCATTCCGCTGGTCGCAATGTCCGGATACGCGTTTGCGAATCTCGACTCGCCGGCGCCGGACTTTCTGCGAATGGCGCTCGAACTCGGCGCGGCGCGCTGCCTGCGCAAGCCGTTTACGCCGGCGGCGCTGCTGACGGTCATTAGCGAATGCCTCGACGAAGCGCGGACGCGCTATGCGGGCGTCGCCGAGTCGAGATAAGCACTCCAGGCTATCGCCGCCTTCGGCCGCGGCCCGACGTTATCTTCTCCGTTGTACCGGTTCGATTGGTACCGTCGAGGCGCTTGTCGGCGGCTTGATCACCGTGAATGCAGAACTCTGAGATCGTTCCCGCTCGCGGGAGCGAGCCGCATGCGATCGTTGCGAAACTCTGGCCGTCCGCGTCGGTAAGAATCTGTTTACCATAAATGATGATGCAGCGACTTTTTCCGCCCTCGCGTAGTCGTGCGGACATGCAAGTTAACCAGTGGGTAGGCGTGGGGAGACCAGTGTGGCACGGGCGCCGAATGAAAGTTGCGGCGTTGCGTCAACAGCGTTCATCCAGAAGGATATGAGTCATGTCAGGTATTGTTCTCTCGTCGTCGGTTCGCCAGAACCTTCTCTCGCTGCAGTCGACCGCCGATCTGCTCGCGACCACGCAGTCCCGCCTCTCGACCGGCAAGAAGGTCAACACGGCGCTCGACAATCCGACCAACTATTTCACCGCCGCCTCGCTCGATAGCCGCGCCAGCGACAT
>NZ_JAFCMD010000021.1:0-147195 GCF_018130105.1 Bradyrhizobium sp. AUGA SZCCT0160 | reverse complement strand
TTTACGGCTTATGCCGTGATCTCCCCGGAGACGAGTTCTTGGTTGACTCCGTCGCTGCCGTTCAGCTTTCGCCTACCCGACAGCTTGACACCTGCAACGGGTGCCAGGACCACACGGTTTTGCCGTACGCTTATCCACGCCGTCGTCTCAGCGTAAACAATCGTCCACCGCAACCCGCCCAACGTCCGTGACGACGGCCGACGCCCTTCTGAGTAGGACGGGATGGCGACATATGTGCACCTGATTTGCCATTCCGGAAAAGCGAAATTTTGCCCGACGGGCCAATTTGTCGCATCGGGGAATGACGAGGCAGGTGTAGGTCGGTGCGTTCATCCGGGCTACGGGGCGCTCTACCGAGCCCGCAGTTCGTAGCAAAGCGTAGCGTGCCCACCATTCAGGCCATCGAAGTAGATGGTGGGCACGGCGCAAGTGCGCCTTTGCCCACCCTACTTGGCTCGCAGTGCGAGAATCTTTTCGGCGGCGCGCAGATGCGGCTTGTCGATCATCTTGCCGTCGATCTTGACGACGCCGGAGGCTGGATTGTCGTTGAAGGCTTTGACGATCCTCTCCGACCAGGAGATCTCTTCGTCCGTCGGCAGGAAGGCGGCGTTGACGACATCGACGTGCCTGGGATGGATCACCGCCTTCGCCAGAAACCCGTCCTGACGCGCGGCGATCGATTCTTCCCGCAGGGCATCGAGGTCATTGATATCAGTGGCAATGGTATCGATCGCGACGACGCCGGCAGCCGCGGCGCTGATCAGGCAGAGGTCGCGCGCCAGGAGGAACGGCCCGTGGTACCGGCCCGCGGTCCGGTTGCGTGAGGCGCCAAGGGACGCAGCGAGATCCTCCGCGCCCCACATCATGCCCCACAGCCGAGGGCTCATGTTCTCGAAGTCGAGCAGCTTGAGCACCGCCCGCGCGGTCTCCGTCGCCACCGTCACGATCCGGGTGGTTCCGTGTTCGATGTCAGATGCGGCTTCGAACGCATCGAGGTACAGCGACAGTTTGTTAACATCGGCGGCACCAGCGCATTTCGGCAGCACCACACCATCAGGCTTGCCCGGGATCACGGCGGCGAGATCGCCCAGCGTCATGCCGGTATCGAGCGCATTGATGCGGACATACATTTTTTGGACGGGGTTCCGCGCATCGAGCATTTCCCGCACGGTGCGCCGCGCCCCGACCTTCTCGTCCGGCGCGATCGAATCCTCGAGATCGAGGATCAACGCATCGGCCGCGGTCTTCCTGGCATTTTCGAACTTGCGCAGGCTGTCGCCGGGAACGAACAGGAACGATCGCATCAAATCACGCCTTCGGTTTGCAATGCATCAGGCCGGTGCGGCGACAACTGGCGACCACCTCCCCTCGCTGATTGGTCATGGTGTGTTCGAACTCGACGATCCCCTGCGTCGGCCGAGACTTGCTGGCGCGCTTGGAGATGATCCTGGTATGGGATTTCAGCGTATCGCCGTGAAATACCGGCTTTGGGAATTTGACGTCGGTCATGCCCAGATTGCCAACCGTCGTGCCCAGCGTCGTATCATAGACGCTCATGCCGATCATGATGCCGAGCGTATAGAGGCTGTTGAACAGCCGTTGGCCGAACTCGGTATTCTCGGAGAAATGCGCATCGATATGCAGCGGCTGCGGATTCATCGTCAGCAGGCTGAACATCGTATTGTCCATCTCGGTGACGGTCCGGCTGAACTCATGATGAAATTCCCGGCCGACCTCGAACTCCTCGAAATATAGTCCCGCCATCAGCGTCCCTTGTAGTTTGGCGTCCGTTTCTCGACGAACGCATTCAACCCTTCCTGACAATCTTCCGTCGTCGCTACAAGCGCAAAGCTCTCGGCCGTGTTCTCGACCGAACGGCGGAAATCGGCATCGACCGCGCGCATGAAGGAATCGCGGCCAATCTTCATGACGATCGGCGACTTGGCGGCGAGCTTCCGCGCAATATCGCGGGCGCGCTCAAGCGCGGTGCCCTTCGGCACCACTTCACTCAAAAGACCCATGCGGAATGCAGTCGCGGCATCAAAGGGCTCGCCCAGAAACAGCGGACCAAATGCCTGGTGTTTTCCGACCAGCCGGGGCAGCTGCACAAAGTGGATCGCCGGGATCAGCCCGACATCGATCTCCGGATAGCCGAAGGTCGAGGCGTCGCCAGCGATGATCATGTCGCAGGAGATCGCAATCGTCATGCCGCCGGCCCGCACCGCGCCGTCGACCGCGGCAATGGTCGGCTTGCCCATGCGATACTGGGTATCGTTCAGCGCGAAATACAGCCGCTCGAGGAATTTCTTGGTTTCAATCCCGGGTTTGCCCCTGACGATGTCGAGGTCGAGCCCGGCGCAGAACACCTTGTGCAGGCTGCCAATAATGACTGATGATACCGACGGATCGTCCTTCGCTTTCTGCAGCGCCGCCAGCAGTGCATCGATCAGCGGCATGCTGAGCGCGTTGACCGGCGGCCGGTCCAGCATGATCTCCGCGATTTTGTGCGAGACGGAGTAGCGAACGAGTTCAGCGCTCATGATGCCGCTTCCTTATTGTCTGGCCTGACGCACCGCGCCGGCTGCGATCAAATCTTCGATGGTGCCACGATCGAGCCCGACCTCGGTCAGGACCGCAACGCTATCCTGTCCGATGTCAGGCGCGGGGCAAAGTGCGTCTTCGGAAAGACTGGCAATACCCGGCGTGCGCGGCGTGTAGACCGGGCCGACGCCGGGGGTATCCTGGCACACCGACGCGTTGGTCGCTTCGACGTGAGGATTGCGCAGCCACTCCCCTGGATTGAGGATGCGTTCGGCAATGATATCGGCCGCATGCAACCGCGACAGCCAGACGTCGGTCGGGCGCGCCAGGAAAACCTCGCGCAGCTGCGAGATCAACGTGTCGGCCGCGTCGGCCCGGCTGGCGAAGTCCGCAAAGCGCGGATCGCTGGCGAGGTCGTCGCGCTCGATGGCGGCACACAGCCGCTTGTATTGCGGTTCGTTGACCAGCGTCACCATCATCCAGCCATCGCTGGTCTGATAGGAACCTGCCGGCACGTTAAGCGCCCGCGGTGCGCCGCCTTCCAGAATATGCTCGGCGACCTTGTGGCCGAGCAGCGCCGCCGTCGACTGGCAGAGATTGACGTCGATCCAGCGGCCGGTGCCGACGGTTGCGCGCGCGAACAGCGTGGTCGCAATCGCCTGGAAGGCGTAGACGCCGGTCACGACGTCGGAAACTGTGGTGCCGACCCGGTGCGGCGTGTTGTCGTTGCCGAGGTTTACTGACACGAGACCGGAGAATGCCTGTGCAACGGAATCAGAGCCCGGCCGTCTTGAGTAGGGTCCGCTCTGCCCGAAAGCACTGACAGACAGATAGATCAGGCCGGGATTGTCTCGCGAGAGCTCCTCGTAACCGATCCCAAGGCGAGCAGCCACGCCGGGGCGAAATCCCTCGATCAGGACGTCGCAATCTTGCGCCAGCTGCCGGGCGATTGCGATCGCGTCCTTGTGCTTCATGTCGAGACAGAGGCTGCGCTTGCCCCGGTTATAGACCGCCGACAGCGTCGTATGGTTTCCGTAGGTCGTTCCCAGGAAACGCGACCAATCCCCCTCCGGCGGCTCGACCTTGATGACGTCAGCGCCGTAGACGCCGAGCAGCATCGCGCAATAGGGCGACGCGATGCCCTGCCCGAAATCCAGCACGCGCAGACCCCGGTACGGTGCCTCATGCGTCGGCGATAGCGTACGCTTGATAGCCATTTATCCTCCCACAGCCGGACGGACCGAAAGCTACAGCGCCAGATAGCGCTGACGAATGTTTTCGTTGGCTTTCAGCTCTTCGATACCGGATGTGTAGACGATCTGGCCCTTGTCGATAACCGTCGCGTGGCTCGCAAGGCCAAGGCAAAAATGCATGTTCTGCTCGGCGATCAACACCGTGGCGCCGGTGCCGCGGAGCTGCCGCAGCAATTCGCCGATCCTTTGCACGATGATCGGCGCCAGCCCCTCGCTCGGCTCGTCCAGCAGCAGCAGCGCCGGATTGCCCATCAGGGTGCGGGCAATCGCCAGCATCTGCTGTTCGCCGCCCGAGAGACGTCCCGCGATCCGGTGCCGCAAGGGCTCCAGCAGCGGAAATACATCGTAGATGCGCCGGATCGACCATTCGTCCTGGCCATCGGGGCCCTTCTTGGCGCCGATCTCCAGATTGTCTTCCACCGTATGCTCGGGGAAAATCTGGCGATCCTCCGGCACGAAGCCGAGGCCGGCGCGGGCGATGTGATGCGGCTTCAGCCCGGATACCGTCCTGCCCCGCAGGGTGACCTTGCCGCGGCGCGCCGGCGCCAGGCCCATGATGGCCTTCATCGTGGTCGACTTGCCGGCGCCGTTGCGGCCGAGCAGCGCCATGGTCTCGCCCTGCCGCACCGACAGGCCGACGCCGAACAGGATCTGGCTGCTGCCATAGAAAACATCGAGGTCCTCGACCTGCACCACCGGCTGCGCGCTCATATCGCGGCCTCCGCGTGATGTTCGGTGCCGAGATAGGCCTCGATGACGGCTTCGTTGCGGCGGACTGCATCGGGCTTGCCGGTGGCGAGAATCCGACCGTAGCACAGCACCACGATCTCGGGCGCGATCTTGAACACGATATCCATGTCGTGCTCGATGAAGACGACCGTGATCTTCTGTTTCTCCCAGAGCTCCCTGACCTTGTCGATCATGCGCCAGCGCTCTTCGGTGCCCATGCCGGCGGTGGGCTCGTCGAGCAGCAGGACCTTGGGATCGAGCACCAGCGCCAGCGCGATATCGAGCAGCTTCTGGTCGCCATGCGACAGCGTCGCCGCCGTCCGGTTACGTTTGCTGGCAAGCCCCAGCAATTCCATCGCCTGCTCGGCGCGGTCGCGGGTTTCAGCCAGCGGAAATCTTCGATGCATGACGCTGGCACGGCGCTGGTCGGCACCGACGGCGGCCAGCATCGTCTCCTGCACCGTGAGCGAGGGAAAAATACTCGCAACCTGGAACGCGCGTCCGATGCCGTGGCGCACGATCTCGGGCGGCGAGCGCCCAGCCAGGTCGACGCCATTGAGCAGGATCTGACCGGAATCCGGCTTCAGCGCCCCGGTGATCAGGTTGAAAAAGCTGCTCTTGCCGGCACCATTGGGGCCGATGACAGCGGTCAACGAACCGTCAGCAAAGTCCAGCGTCACGTTGTCGGTCGCCTTGACGCCGCCGAAAGATTTCGAGAGTGCGCGAATTTCCAGCATGGCTAGCCATTCGCCTCCCGAAGTCCGCCATAGGTGCTCCATGATGTACCGGCCAACCAGCCGCAATCGACCGGCAAATTGGCGCCCGTGATCGCGGACGCGGCATCGGAGGCAAGAAAGGTGACCACACGCCCGATTTCGGAAGGATCGACCAGACGGCGCAGCGCGGCATTGGCTGATAGCGCGGAGACATCCCGCTCGCCACGATCAATCGCGTTCTTCAGCGCCGGCGTCAGCGTATAACCCGGAGAAACCGCATTCACCCGCACGCCGGAGGGGCCCCACTCCGCGGCGAGGCATTCGGTGGTCGCAATCACGGCCGCCTTGGCCGGGGCGTAGGCATGTAACGGCATCGACCGCATGCCGGCGATCGAGGCGATGTTGACGATGCTGCCGCGTTTGCGCGCGATCATGCGCCGGGCAAAGGCGAGGCAGGTGACATAGGTGCCGCGCTGGTCGACACGAACGACGTCGTCCCAGGCCGACATAGGCAAATCGTGCGGCCGCACCGGCACCTGGATGATCCCGGCACTGTTGACGAGCACATCGACCGGCCCGCATTCGCGCTCGATCGCTTCCGCGCAGGCCTCGACGCTGGTCTCGTCCCCGACATCGGCGAAATAGGCCTTGCCGCCAAATTCCGCGGCGACATCCCCTGCCTTCGCCAAATCGCGATCGACGACCATCACGAGATCGCCGCTTGCGGCGAGCTCCCGCGCGCAAGCCGCGCCAATCCCGCTGGCGCCGCCTGTTACCACGCTGACCCGCGCTTTTGCCGCCGGGCTCATGACGTGCGCTCCCCGGAACGCTCGCGGCGCTGCACGTACCATTCGATCACGAAATCCATCAGGCCTTTGCGCAGGCCGATGGCGAAGAACAGGATCACAATGCCGAGAACGATGCCGTGATACTCGGTCACACGGGTGACGGTATCGTTGAGGATCAGGAACAGCGCGGTGCCGACCATCGGCCCCAGGAATGTGGTCACGCCGCCGAGCATGTTGATGAAGATGCCTTCGCCCGAAATGGTCCAATAGGCGAATTCCGGATAGGCGCCCGACACGAACAGCGCCATGATGATGCCGCCGGTCGAGGCGAACAGCGCCGCGAGCACGAAGATCGTCAGTTTGGCGCGCCAGACGTCGATGCCGATGAAGCTCGCCCGCGTGGCGTTGTCGCGGATCATGCGCAGCGTGTAGCCGAACGGCGACTGCGCGATCTGATGCATCAGAAACAGCCCGATCACCAGCAGCGCGCAGCTGACAATGTACAAATGCAGATGGTTCGACAGATCGATGCCCAAAAATGGCGGCCGGGGAATGCCGCCGCGCAATCCCTGATCGCCGCCGGTCAACGACACCCAGGACAGGATGGTCGAATGGATCAGCATCTGGAACGCCAGTGTCACGAAGGCGAAATAGATCTCCTTCAGCCGCACGCAAATCGCACCAATGACGAGGGCGACGACAAACGTGATCGCCAGCGTTGCCACGAAAGCCACCGGGACGGCGACACCGGTCTTCTGCATCATCAGCCCGAAGCCGTAGGCGCCTAGGCCAAAGAACATGCCGTGGCCAAACGACGTCAGGCCGGTGTAGCCGACCAGAAGGTTGAGCGACGTCGCGAACAGCCCATAGGCCGCGCAGCGGATCACGAAGTCGAGCAGGAATTTGCTGCTGGTGAGCATCGGCAGCAGGGCAAGCACAACAAAGACCGCAAGCGCAATCAGCGCATCCCGGTTGGGGCGCGGCTTTGACTTGGTAACGGAGTTGTCGAGCACCTTGCTCGCCTGTTCGGCCTGCAATTCGGTCACGCGACCTCCTTGCCGAACAAGCCGGTCGGGCGGGAGACCAGCACGATCACCATGAACAGATACATCAGGCCTTCGGTAAACAGGGGAAAGCCGAGCGAACCAAACGAGCGGATCATGCCGATCAGGAGCGCGCCGATCAGCGCGCCCAGGATCGAGCCCATGCCGCCGATCACGGTGACGATGAAGGATTCGATCAGCACCGAAAATCCCATCCCCGGTGTCAGCGACCGCACGGGTGCCGCGAGCGCGCCGGCCAGTCCCGCCAGCATGCCGCCGAGCGCGAACACGCCGCCATAGATCAGGCCGGTATTGATGCCGAGCGCGGACACCATGCCCGGATTATGCGCCGCGGCGCGGATCACCTTGCCGATCCGGGTACGGGCAAGACCAAGGCCGAGAATGATCGCGGCCACCAGCGCGACGCCGATCAGCAGCAGATAGTAAGGCGGCACCACGCCGCCGGCGATGAACAGCGGCGGAATCTGGAACGCCGCCGGCATCCCCATCGACTTGAATTCCGGGCCCCAGATCATCCGTACGACATCGTCAAATATCAGCACGAAGGCGTAGCAGACGAGGACCTGCATCAGCACGTCGCGGCCGTAGACCCGGCTCATGAAGACGCGTTCGAAGATCAGGCCCAGCAGCGCGGTGCCGGCCGCGCCGCACAGCATCGCCAGCGCAAAGCTGCCGGTTAGCTGATAGGCCGTCATCGCGAAATAGGCGCCGAACATGTAGAAAGCGCCGTGGCTGAAATTCACCACCTTGAGCACGCCGAAGATCAGCGTCAGCCCGACGGCGACGAGAAACAGCAACATGCCGATGATGAATCCGCTGGTGGTTTGCGTCACCAGACAGGCGGAGCTGGCGAGACAGCCGGTGAGTGTATCGAGATCCAAGGAAAATATCCGTTACGGCGTGCCGGAAGATCGGCGCGTGAAAGCACCATGGGGCGGTGAACGGAGGCGGCCTGCGCTGCCTCCGTTTCGCAGGTAGATCAGGTGTAACCCTTGCTCTTCTTCCACTCGGCTTCGAGTTCGAGAATGGTCTTCCAGTCGCCCGGCTTGACCTCCGGCACGTAGGGCTCTTGCGGGATCGTCGTGCCCCACCCGATCGCATAACCGATCAGGGTCTGGTCTTCGGCCCGCATCGTCACGGTGCCGTCGGCGCCGAACGGCGATTTGATCTTGAGGCCACGCAATGCCTCCGCAAGCTTCTTGCCGTCAGCGGAATTCGCCTTCTTCGAGGCCTCGGCGAGCAACATGATCGCGGTTGCGTTCTCCCACGACCAGTTGGTCGGGTACTCGTTGTATTTCGCCTTGTAGGCATCGCCCCAGGCCGCGTTCTCCGCGGTCGCAGGATAGGTCTTGATGTAGCGGTTGCCGGAATGAATGCCCTTGGGCAGGTTCTTCACCACTGTGAGCGCGGTGTAGTCGGCCATGTTGACGGCGAACACCTCCATCTGGGTGAACAGCGCATAGATGTTGGCCTGATCGATATAGGAGGTCAGGTCGCCGCCCCACAGGCAGGAATACAGCGCCTGCGGCTTGGCCTGCAGGATCTTGGTGACGACCTCGGTGTAATCAGGCTGGAACAGCTTTGGCCAGGACTCGCTGATGATCTCGACATCAGGCGCAAAGCGCTTCAGGTACGTCACATATTCGCCCGTGGTGTCGCGGCCGTAGGCGTAGTCGGGCGAACAGGTTGCCCATCTCTTCAGGCCCTTCGTCTTGGCGATCGCCGCCGCGTAGCTGCCGCCGACGATCGAGTCATGCACGCCCTGGCGCGCGGTGCGGAACGCGTTGGGAATGTGCTGCTTGGGATCGGCGGTCAGCGCCGAGGTTTCCGAGTTGGTGTGAATGCAGAGCACGCCAAGATCGCGCGCGACTTCGTGCACGGCGAACGCTCCGGATGACGCCTCGGCATCGATCAGGAGTTCGCAGCCATCGGTGTTGACCAGTTCGCGCGCCACGCGGGCGGCTTCCTGCGGCTGTCCTTTGGAATCGCGGATCACCATCTCGATCTGCCGTCCGGCCAGGCCGCCGGCGGCGTTGACCTTCTCGACTTCGAGCATCACGCCGTTGCGCGATGACGTTCCGAGTTGCGCCACGCGGCCGGAGAGAATGGTCGGCATGCCGACCTTGATGGTCTTGGCCTGCGCCCGCGCCACCCACGGTGTCGCGAAAGTCACGGCACCGGCGCCCATCAGCGCCAGTGTTGAACGGCGGCTGATGCCCGGTTTGCGGGTTCTCGTCATTATTCCCTCCCTCTTGGGTTTGCGTTCCCAGTTTCCTGCCCAAATCCCAGCCGGGGATCGTGTTGCCCCCGTCCTCACAAGATTTCAGAGCAAAGGGGGTGACGTCAAGCCAAATATGAATTACGAGTCATAATTCATCTAACGGGAGATCAGGCCGGAATCCGGCCTTTTGAGCCGAGAAATGATCAACCTTTCGAGCTTCATCGCGTTTCACGCCAGGCGGACGCCAGGCCGCTGTGCGCTGAAATACCGCGGCGAGGAGATCTCCTACGCCGACTTCCACCGCCGCATCGGCCAGGTGGGCGGCTGGCTCGCGGCGCGCGGCATCGGCGCCGGCGATGTCGTCGCGGTGCTGATGAAGAACAGCGCCGCGTTTCTCGAACTGGTGTTTGCGACCAGCCACATCGGCGCGGTGTTCCTTCCGATCAACTATCGGCTGTCGGCCGACGAGGTCGGCTACATCGTCGGCAATTCCGGCGCACGCATTCTGATCGCGGACGAAGAGCTGGCCGGCATCGCAGCAGGAAACGTTCCCGTGCTGCTGCTCGATGAGGCCGCGCAATCCGGCATCTCGCGGCTCGCGCCTGACATCGCCCCCGCCCCGGCGCATCCAAGACAACCGCGCGACCTGATGCGGCTGATGTACACGTCAGGCACCACGGACCGGCCCAAGGGCGTGGTGCTCACCTACGAGAACATCCATTGGAAGTCGGCGGACCAGACGCTGGTGCTCGGATTGAACGCCGAGACGCGGTTGCTGGTGGTCGGCCCGCTCTACCATGTCGGCGCGCTCGACCTGCCCGGCATAGCCGTGCTCTGGCACGGCGGCATGCTTTCAATTCACCGCAACTTCGAACCCGAGCAGGCGCTGGCGGCGATCCAAGCCGAGAAGCTGAACGCGGCCTGGTTCGCGCCCGTCATGACTACGGCGATCCTCACCTGCCCGACCCGCGACAGCTTTGACGTCTCGAGCCTGAGATGGGCGATCGGCGGCGGCGAGAAGACACCGGAAGCGCGCATCCGCAGCTTCTCCGAATATTTTGTGAACGCCCGCTATATCGACGCCTATGGCCTGACGGAAACCTGCGGCGGCGACACTTTTATGGAGCCCGGCCGCGAAATTGAAAAGATCGGATCGACCGGCCGCGCCATTGCGCATGTCGAGATCGAAATCCGCGACGATGCGGGCAACCGCCTGGCGCCCGGCGAGAACGGCGAAATCTGCCTGCGCGGACCAAAGGTCACGCAAGGCTACTGGAACGATCCCGAGAAAACCGCAGCCGCTTTCTTCGGCGACTGGTTCCGCACCGGCGACGTCGGCTACCTCGACGAGGACGGCTTCCTCTACCTCACCGACCGCAAGAAGGACATGATCATTTCAGGCGGCGAGAATATCGCCTCTTCCGAAGTCGAACGCGTGATCTATGAATTGCCGCAGGTGCGCGAATGCGCCGTCATCGGCATGCCGGACGCGCGCTGGGGCGAAAAGCCTGTTGCCATCGTGGTGCTGGGAGAAGGCGCGGCGCTGGAACTGCCTGCCCTCACCGATCATTGCCGCGCGCGGCTCGCCGGCTTCAAGGTGCCGAAGCAACTGATCATTCGCGACAGCCTGCCGCGTAACCCGTCCGGCAAGGTGCTCAAGCGCGTGCTGCGCGCCGAACTGGAGGCTTCATGACGCAGGCAACGCGAGCCAATTCCGGCAAGGTCACAAAGCTCAACCGCGTCGAGCGCAACGCCTGGACCAAGCGCAAGATATTCGATGCGGCGACCAAGATCGTCGGCAAATACGGCTATGCCGAAGCCTCGGTCGCCCGCATCACCGAGGAAGCCGGCGTCGCGCAGGGCACGTTCTACAATCATTTCGAGAACCGCCAGGAACTGCTGGATCAATTGCTGCCGAAAATCGGCATCGACATGGTGCGCTTCATCCGTGCGCGCACCGGCACGGCACAGACCGCGCAGCAGGAAGTCGAACGCTTCAGCGCCTTCTTCGACTTCATCCGCGAGGTGCCGGAATTCCTGCGCATCCTCAACGAGGCCGAGTTCTTTGCGCCGATCGGCTACCAGAAGCATTTTGATAATATCTCGACGGCCTATGTCCGTATCCTCAAGCGTGCGCGGCTTGCCGGCACGGTTGATAGCTATAGCGACGAGGAGTTCGAGGCGATCGTTCAAATATTGATGGGCGCGCGCGGCTATCTGAGCCGGCGCTATTCGTACTCGGACGGTGCGGTCACGGCCGTGCCCGACCATGTCATCTCCGCCTACCAGAAGCTGATGACGCGCGGGCTTTTCAATTCAGCCGGCAAAGGCAACGAACCATGAACGCTGAGGGTATCGTTCTCGTCACCGGCGGAAGCCGCGGCATTGGCGCTGCAACCGCGACGCTACTGGCCGAACAAGGCCAGCGTGTTGTGATCGCTGACATTGCGCCGGAGCCACTGGCCGGCACCAGGACGATCCTGTGGCCTGCACCTTTCGATGTCGCCAGCGAGAGCGCCGTCGTCAGCGGCATCGCCGATATCGAGACCGCGCACGGCCCGATCACCGGCCTCGTCAATGCCGCCGGCGTGTTCGGCAAGATGCATCCGGTCGAGCGGGTGCGGATGGATCAATGGGACCGTGAGGTTAATATCGACCTGCGCGGGACATTCTTGGTCGCCCGCAGCGTCGGCGTCAAAATGGCCGAGCGCCGGCATGGCGCCATCGTCAATGTCGCATCGGTCGCGGGCATGACGTCAGGTCCGATCCACGCCTACACCGCCGCCAAGGCCGGCGTCATTCAGATCTCACAGACGCTTGCCGCCGAGTGGGGCCGTACCGGCGTGCGCGTCAATGCCGTCTCTCCCGGCTTCACCCGCACCGCGGCGCTCGAAGCCGGCATTGCCTCCGGCGCGCTGAACAAGCGCCTGCTCGAAAGCCCGACTGCGATGAACCGGCTGGTCGAGCCGATCGAGGTCGCACAGGCGATTGCGTGGTTGCTGTCACCGATGAGCAGCGGTGTCACCGGCATCAACCTGCCGGTCGACGCCGGCTATATCGCCGGCACCAGTTGGGCCGCCTATGGCGGCCTGCGCGAAGCGCCGGACGCGTAACAAGGATACCAGCATGAACATCGAAATGCCCCGCCAGAAACTCGATCTCGCATCAGCCATCGCCGAAGGCGATATCCGCGTGCTGCTGATGGTGCTGGTCCACATGACCGGCGATGAACGCTGGCTAGAGCCGCCGTACAAGCCGCGTCGCGACGTTCGCCTGATCCCCGATCCCGAGGCCGGCTTGCCCCGCGAAGTGCAGGACGAAATTCGCGCGGCTGTCGTGAAGCTGTTCGCCAATGGTGAGCCGAAGCCTGTGATATCGGACCCCGGCGACGAATTGATGCTGAAGATGATGCGCGCGACGCTCGGCGAAAACGTCACGCCGGAATATGCGCCGCTGATGCGCGAGGAAATGGGCTTTATCCCCCGCGACATCAGCTGGAGCAAAGCTCCGGCCGACGACAAGCTGGCGCAGCAGCGTGTGCTGATTGTCGGCGCCGGCGTCTGCGCCATCGCGCTTGGCGTCGCGCTGGGCCGCCTCGGCATTCCCTACACCATCGTCGAGAAGAACGCGGAACTCGGCGGTACCTGGTATGTCAATCGTTACCCCGGTTGCGGCGTCGATACGCCGAACCACTCCTATTCCTTCTCGTTCGGCGCGAGAAATCCATGGACGCGCTACTTCGCCCAGCGTCAGGAATTGCTCGACTATCTCAAGAAGGTCGCGCTCGAATACGACATTCGAAAACACCTCCGCCTCAACACCGAACTGACGTCTGCGCGCTGGGATGAGAACAAGCGGCGCTGGATTTCGACGCTGAAGACGGCTGACGGAGAGGAGATCTTTGAATCGACGACCCTTGTCAGCGCGATCGGCCAGCTCAACGACCCATCGCCCGCGCATTTCAAGGGCGAGGAAGATTTCAAAGGGCAGACGCTGCATTCAGCGCTATGGTCGGACGAAATCAAGCTCGACGGCAAGCATGTCGCTGTCATCGGGACCGGCGCCACCGCGATGCAACTGGTGCCGTCGATCGCCGACCGGGTGGCATCGCTGACCGTCTATCAACGGACCGCGCAATGGGCGCGGCCGGTCGCAGGCTATTCCGACCCGATCAGCGACGGTGCGCAATGGCTGCTCGCCCACCTGCCGTTCTATGTGCAGTGGTACCGCTTCAACATGTTTTGGCGCTACGGCGACGGCCTGCTGCCGTTCCTGCGCAAGGATCCGAACTGGCCGCATCCCGAGCGCGCCGTAAACAAGGGCAACGACCGCCACCGCGAGGAGTTGACGGATTTTATCCTGTCCGAACTCAAAGACCGTCCCGACCTGATTGAAAAATGCGTGCCGACTTATCCGCCCTACGGCAAGCGCATCCTGCTGGACAACAACTGGTTCAAGACGCTGACAAAACCGAATGTCGAACTGGTCACCGACAGCATCGACCATTTCACAAGTGACGGCATTGTCGCGTCGGACGGCAAATCGCGGCCGGCTGACATCATCGTGATCTCGACCGGCTTCAAGGTCACCGAGATGGCAGCGCGCCTCAACATCACCGGCCGTGACGGCAAGGACCTCAGGCGGGCCTGGGCCCACGATAATCCGACCGCCTATCTCGGGCTCACCGTGCCTGACTTTCCGAACTTCTTTGTCATGCTCGGCCCCAACTCCGGGCCCGCGCATGGCGGCAGCGTGATCTTCCAGTCGGAGTGCCAGAGCCGCTATATCAGTGCCTGCCTAGTCGAGATGATCGAACGCGACATCGCCGCGATCGATGTTCGCCGCGATGTGCACGATCAGTACATTGAAAAGGTCGACGCCGAACATGAGCAGTTGATCTGGTCTCATCCGGGCATGACGACTTACTATCGCAACAGTCAGGGCCGCGTGTTCTCGGCGATGCCGTGGCGGTTCGTCGATTACTGGGCGATGACTCATGATCCCGACTTCAACCAGTATCACCAGACCAAGGCGTGAGTTCATCGCTTTAATGGCGATCGAGAGCGGAACCATCTTCCATTCGGCGGGCGTATGCACGGGAACCCAAGTGCGATTTTTCGCAGCATAAACTTGACACCTGACGATATCTGCCGCAGCATTTGTCATGCTGCACCTGTCGGGGTGAACGGAGCGTTCGGCTCCCCGCTTCGCAGGAATTGGCGACCGATCATGTGATCGAACTGCAAGCAGCGGATGCGGACATAAGTCCGTCGGCCCACTCTTGGAGAGGAGCATGACGCCACCGGCTCAAGCCAGTGACCTTGCTCGACGGCAAGGTCTCGACGCAATTGGGTGAACAGCAGCTGCTAACCCTGTTGCGCCGCTCTAAAAATCCAAACATATCGGCAGGATCGGAGCGCAAAGGCCACGCGCTTCTCGATACTGAAAATGTACTGGTGTGTACCAGAAATCCTTCGCCTATAACGAAGATGTAGGGCCCCGCGATGCCTTAGATGCACCGGGGCCCATTCGTTTGTCTCCCCATTCGTTTGCCTCGATGACACCCTTCAGCAATCAATCACCCTTCAGCAATCAATAAGGTCCCGCAGATTGCTTCCGTCGTCCGGATCGGAAACAATTGCCCGATCGGGACAGGGAACGGCGATGGCGAAACCGCGCGTACGCATCTACACCGACTATAAGAGCCCCTACGCCTTCGTTGCCAACAAGCGGCTGTTCGAGCTCGAGGACGAACACGGCGTCGAGCTGGAATGGTTGCCCTATACGCTACGGGTCGCTGAATTCATGGGCACCGTGGAAGAGCGTACGCCGCATTTCTGGCGCAAGGTGCGTTACGCCTACATGGATGCGCGGCGCTATGCCAATGCGCAGGGCCTCATCATGAAGGGCCCGCGGCGCATCTATGATGCCTTCTATGCCAGCGCCGGCATGCTGTTCGCGCAGCGTCATGGCCTGTTTCGTTCCTACCACGACACGGTGTTCCGGCGCTTCTGGAGCCATGATCTCGAAATCGACGAACTGTCGGATATTGCCGGCGTGATTGCATCCGTTGGCGGTTCGGCCGAGGAATTCAAAGCCTACGTCCACGGTCCGGCTCGGGCCGAACATGACCGCATCATCGGCGAGGCGGAGGAACTCGGCGTGTTCGGCGTACCGACCATGGTGTTCAACGGCGAACTGTTCTGGGGCGGCGACCGCATCGACCTGTTGATCGAGCGCATCAAGCACCCTGACTCGATCGCAGCCGCACTGGGCAGCCGGCACCGCAAGTGAGCCTGCCCGGCTGTTGTTTTCAATCTGTTTACCATCTTTGGCTAGCCTGCCCGGTGCTGGAAACGCCGGGACCGGGGCATGTTCAAAGAAAGCCTCCCGATCGCTTATGATGCGCCTGCCGACCTGAAAAAGTGGCCCTCGCTCAGGAATGAGCGGGTCACCAGCAAGACGCCGTATCTCGTTTACAACGGAACATTGGCGGACTGCATCCGGCAATTGATGGCTAAGCCGATCAAGCAGATTTCGCTCTACGACATCGTCACCGAACGCCAGCCGGCATTCGACGGCAATGTGCTGTCACCTGGTGACGCCGCCGAAATTGCGATGCGCAAGGATTTCCCGAAGGATTGAGCTTCTCAGGAGGCTGAGATCAACTCGCTTTTCGTCATGGCCGGGCATAGCCGTCCAAAGGACGGCGTCGCTTCCGCTCGCCTATGTCCCGGCCATCCACGTCTTCCTTGCTGTCAACCTGAAAAGACGTGGATGCCCGGGTCAAGTCCGGGCATGACGACTTTCGCGGTAATCAGGCTCTCAAGAAGCCATCAAATGAGACCAGCATCCGGTACGCTCCAGCACCGGTCGTAGCGCGGCGCGATCTTCAGCATCGAGTGCAGCAAATTTTTCGCGAAGCTGTTGCAGGCACTTCACCTGATATTTGAACGGTGCCAGCGCATAGGGCAGACCCCAGACGTTGATCTCCAGCCGGCCTATACCTTTCGCAAAGGCGTCCGCGTTTGCGACCAGGAACGGCAAATAGAGCTCGCCAGCAACTCTTAACAGCGCCTCCGCCATTCCGCCCAGCGCCTGCTCTCGCGGATACCATTCGCCCTCTACACCGGAAGCGTCGTCCAGCCGCCGTACCCAATGATCAGTGAACGGCGCCTTCTCGCGCATGATCCGCATCGGCGTCGGGTCGGTCGCCATTTCGCTGAGCTGGCCGAACCAGGCGAAATCGGCAAGCGACGGCCGGCTGCCGAACAGATAGCTGGTCATGCCGACATGCGACTCGAACGCCGCAAGCATTCGTAAGTAGCTTTCCTCGAGCAGCGGCTTGTTCTCCGTAGTCGCACCGAGAATGACCATCCGTGAAATCTGCCGCTGGCGGAACTGCTCGATTTCCTCGGGGCTGCCGGTCGCAGCCTCCGACACCGACCACTCTTCGCCGGCCCAGCGCGAGACATACGCCTGATCCTCCGGATCCCACCATCGATACAGAAACAACGGCTTGACCGCCCATTCGTCGGCAAGGTCTTCCAGCAGGTCGCACACGAATGCGACCGCCTTGTCGTCGGGGATGACGGACCTCTCCTGGTGACGCCGCTCCAGGTCGGAGGCCAATGTCGTGGTTTCGCCGCGGAACGTGCCGTCAGGATACTGCAGCACCGGGATCAGGTTCGGCCGCAGATGTTCGGTCGCCTTGCGCAGCGCCTTGGTCATGATGACCCAGTCGAAGGGAATTCGGCGATAGCGCAGCAGTGCGCGCAGCTTGATGGCGTAAGGCGACGCCGTCGATCCAATCAGCCGATAGCGGCCTTCAGTCATGGTACTCCCTCGATCGTCCCAAGCCTGAACGCCGGACAGGCGATACTGGCATCGAGGCGGATTTGCGCCAACCGGCGCATTCGGATTTCGCCCGTCAGACCTGCAATAAACCGGCATGGCTTGCCTTGCGGCGCAGCGAGTTCTGCAGCTATCGTGCGCCTGAATTATCGGGCGCTGCCCGACCCAGTAAATTCCGCCCAGTGGAGAAACGCCATGAGTCCCCCCGTGAGTTCGCCTGCCATCAAGGTCGTGAGATCGGTTCGCGAGCAGGTCAGTGCGGAGGAATGGCAGGCACGAGTGGATCTGGCAGCCTGTTATCGCCTGACGGCGATGTACGGGATGACCGAGATGGTTGCCAACCACATCTCCTGCCGGGTGCCGGGAACTACGGACCAGTTCCTGATCAACGCATACGGCATGCTGTACGAAGAAATCGACGCTTCCAGCCTGATCAAGGTCGATGTCAACGGCAACACGATTCTTAATGCGTCGGACTACGACGTCAACGTAGCCGGCTTCGTCATTCACAGCGCCATCCATATGGCCAAGCACGACATGGATTGCGTGGCGCATACGCACACACCGGCCGGTATGGCCGTCTCGGCCATGGAATGCGGGCTGCTCCCGCTGGCGCAAACTTCAATGCGGTTCCTCCACATCGCCTATCATGATTTTGAGGGCATTGCCGATAACGTCGACGAGCGCGCGCGGCTGGTGCGAGACCTTGGCGATCATGAAGCCATGATCCTGCGCAATCACGGCCTGCTCGTCGTAGGCCGCACCGTTCCGGCAGCCTTCAATGTGTTGTTCCGCCTTGAGCGAGCTTGTCAGGTTCAGGTCATGGCGCTGTCCTGCAATACCAAGCTGGTTTACCCGCCAAAGGACATCCTCGAAGATACATACGAGCGTATGCAGCCGAAGCCAGGCCGGGGTGCGCGCAACGGCGATCTCGCCTGGCCAGCGCTGTTGCGCAAGCTTGACCGTGCCGATCCATCCTATCGCAACTGAGACGTCGTTCCGGCCCATTGAACACCGCACGAACTTTGGGCGGGCGTTGCCTGTAATTTGATCGCACATACCGTCGCTAAATCGCGGATGCTGGTCGTCGATGAGGCGATAGGTGCGTCCCGATGAAGACGTTCATTCGAGTGGTTGAACTGTGGGTACCGGACCGGACCCGCACGCGACTGGAATTCGGCGGCAGTCTTTGCAGCGAGGAGTATTCGGAGTTCAAGGCCGTCAGCGAAAACGCGCTGTTCGCCTACGACGAAGGGTTGCCCGGCAAGGCCTGGGCCTCCGGTCATCCGGTCATTCTTACCAAATTTGCCAACTCCTACTTCAAAAGGACCGACGAGGCGATCGAAGCCGGGCTGACCTGTGGCGTGGCGCTGCCGGTGTTCGCCGGTGAATTCCTGATGGCTGTCATGGTGCTGTTCTGCGGCGACGACGAGAAGCACGTCGGCGCCATCGAGCTCTGGCACAATGATGCCGACGTCAGCCACGAAATGGGGCTTGTCGACGGCTATTACGGCACGGCCGACATGTTCGAGTTCAATTCACGGCACACCAGGTTTCCGCGGGGCTTTGGCCTGCCCGGACGGACCTGGAAAGCCGGCATGCCGCTGATCATCAAGGACCTGCACAATTCCAAGCGCTTCCTGCGCTGGGAAGAAGCCTCCGAAATCGGCATCAATTGCGGTGTCGGCATTCCCTACACGACGTCACCTGAAAGAACCTGGGTGATGACGTTCCTGTCCGCGCAGGCGACCCCGATCGCCAAGCGTTTTGAAATCTGGGTGCCCAATCCATCGCGATCGGCACTGGTCTTTCATTCCGGCGATTGCAGCAAGAATACCGAGCTTGAATCGATCTACGCGTCAAAGAGCATCGGCAAAGGCGAAGGCAGTATCGGTGGAGCCTGGGCGACGGGCATGCCGGCGATCAACGAGCATCTGAAGGTCGATGAGTCAGTTGCGGCGCAGGCGGCGCGTGCGGCCGGGATGAATCAGATCGTCGTGCTGCCGGTGATCGAGAACGCCCAGCTCAAGGCCGTCCTCGCCTGGTATCTCTGAACGATCGGATCAACGCGCCATAGGCTGGCGCAACGTCCCGAAGAAGTCCCGCACCTCGCGCACAAACAGCTCGGGCTGCTCGAAGGCAGCGAAGTGACCGCCTTTCGGCATTTCGCGCCAGTGCCGGATATCGGTATAGCTTCCTTCCATCCACCGCCGCACCGGTGTGACGATCTCCTTGGGAAACACGGCAACCCCGCTCGGGATCGTGACCTTGTGGGGCGTCCGGCGTTTCGGCCCAAAACTCTCCCAATAGAGGCGCGCTGATGAGGCCGCGGTCGCCGTCACCCAATACAGCATGACATTGTCGAGCAGTTCGTCGCGGCCGAGGATGTTCTCGGGGTGCCCGTCGCAATCGGTCCAGGCCCAGAATTTCTCGAGGATCCACGCCGCCTGGCCGCTCGGCGAATCCGTCAGCCCATAGCCCAGGGTTTGCGGCCGGGTCGATTGCTGCTTGGAATAGCCGGAATCCCAGTCGGCATAGTATTTGATGCCCTGCAGCGCCCGCGCCTCCTCCGGCGTCGGCTGTCCGTCCACGTTGGGGCGCGCCGACATCGCCAGCGTGATGTGAATGCCGGCGCAATGTTCGCCATCCTGCGCGCCCAGCGCGGTGGTCACCGCCGAGCCCCAGTCACCGCCTTGCGCGCCGTAACGCGCATAGCCAAGACGGTCCATCAGCACTGCCCAGGCGGAGGCAATGCGATCCACGCCCCAACCTGTCGTGGTGGGTTTGGCCGAAAAGCCGAAGCCGGGCAATGACGGGCAAACGACGTGAAACGCGTCGGCGGCGCTGCCGCCGTAGGCGGTCGGGTTGGTGAGCGGCTCGATCACCTTGTGGAACTCGACCACGGAGCCCGGCCAGCCATGGGTGATGATCAGCGGCATCGCCTGCGGATGCGGCGAGCGGACATGCAGGAAGTGAATGTCGAGCCCGTCGATTTCGGTCGTAAACTGCGTAAAGCGATTGAGGCGCGCCTCGCGGGCGCGCCAGTCATATTCATCGGCCCAGTATCCGCAAATATCCTTGATCCATTTCAATGGCGCTCCCTGGCTCCAGTCGTTGACCAGTTCGGCCTCCGGCCAGCGCGTGTTCCGCAACCGCGACTTCAGATCGTCGAGTACATCGGCGCCGACCGAGATGCGATAGGGTTTGATTTCAGCGCTCATGAATTCTCACAATGCCTGATGACAAGCTGCAATTGCATCCTGCCGACTTGAGGTGCGTGACTTTACGCAGACGCGTCAGCCTGATGCAAATTGACGGGCTGGTCGACGGAGTCCTGTTGCTGGATCCTCCCTTGACCTCGCGGCAGTTGTGCGGCGCTGGCGCGTCAGGGCGCCAGACGCTGCTTGAAAAACCCCAAAATCTCGTCGCGGGCTGCGATGGTCGGCTGGCCGGCCTCGTCGATCAGGTGAGCGGTCACGACACTGTGCGGCGTCGTGACGTAGCGCTCGAAGAACTCGGGAACATCGGTGTTCGCCGCATTGTCGGGAAGCACCCGGCCGATGAAGCGGTCGCCAAGCGCCTCCTGATAGGCCGCAAAGCGTTGCGCCATGCAAAACTTGTCGCCCTCGAAGCGATAGGCCAGCACGGTCAGATCTTCCCGATCGAGCCGTTCGCGCACCGCCTTGATTTCGTCCGGCGCGATTTCGATGCCGGCCGGATCGTTCAGCGGCAGCGACGGCTGGGACAGGACCGGCGCCAGCATCGACGGCTCCAGCATCATCGTCAGCGCGAAATTTCCGGTAAAACACATCCCGATGGCGCCGACGCCGGGACCGCCGCACTCCCCATGCGCAAATCTCGCCAGCGACCGCAGCCACTTCGTCACCGGGCTTGACTGGTTGGCAGCCAAGGCCCGAAACTCGGCGCTCACGCAGGCGCGTTGAAACACGGCGGTGCCCTCTTCCACGTTGGGAACAGCGCCGTCGCGGCCGAACAGTGAAGGCATGTAGACCGTGAACCCGGCGTCGCGAACCCAGCGGGCGAAACGCGCGACGTAAGGGCTGATGCCCGGCATCTCCGTCATCACGATGACCGCAGGACCGCTGCCGGCCACATGTATAGCCTTGCTGACACCGTCGAGTGCAATCTCGCGGCGCTCGAAATCCTCGAGCGGGTCATCCTGCTTCATGGATCGCTTTGGCATTTGGCGTCACTCCCTGCGCGCGCAACGATCGGCGCCGCCGGATTTGACGACGCCGCGTCAGCCTTGATGCCGATCATTGCGATTCGGCGCCGGATTGCCTAGTGTCAAAAATGACATTAATCGGGTATTTTTGGACATGACCAGGGTGACGGTCGTTGAAATCGAGGGCTGCCTGGCTTCCGGCGCCGCCATCACCCATGACGTGATGGCGACGGCCAACCAGATCAGCAAGAAGGCCAGACGCACTTTGGCGTTCGATGTCACGACGGTGCGCTTGGGCCCGCGCCGGAAGCGAGAAAGGCTGCGTGGCGCCGACCTCGTCATTGTCCCGGGTCTTGGCCTCGGAGTTGCGTCAGCAGACGAACTCGACGCGAAACTGAAGAGCCCGGCCTGCCGGCGTGCTTGCGACATGCTGATTCAATCGTTCGAAGCCGGCGCCGTGCTCGCCGCGGCGTGCGCAAGTACGTTCCTGCTCGCGGAAACCGGATTGCTGGACGGCCGGCGGGCGACCACGACATGGTGGCTGGCACCGCTGTTTCAGCGCCGCTATCCCAGGGTCGAGTTAGTGACCGATCGGATCGTCGTGCCCGATTGGCCGATTGCGACCGGCGGCGCGGCGATGGCGCAGATGGATTTGATGCTTGCCATTGTCGGCAAGTTTGCCGGACCGAAGCTGGCCAGCGCCTGCGCCAATTATCTGCTGCTGGATGAACGGCGCTCCCAGGTGCCGTTCATGGCGATCAATTATCTGGCGAGCCAGGACCCGAAAATCGCCAGGGCGGAAAAATGGGTGCGGGAAAATATCGCGCGCGATTTTGCGATCGAGGAACTCGCCGAGGCCGTCGCACTCGCGCCGCGCACCTTTGCCCGGCGCATCGCGGCGACATGCGGCGTTTCGCCCATTCAGTTCATTCAACGCATCCGCCTTGAGACCGCAAGAACCCTGCTTGAGACCACGCGCCTGTCGGTCGAACAAATTTCCCGGCAAGTAGGCTATGCGGAGCCGTCCACCCTTCGCCGCCTGATCCGGCGCGATACCAAACGTTCACCCGGGCATTTCCGGCCAGCGGCCTGAATCATCGCCCGCGGGGATTCCTTGCGATCGTCTTGCCGATAAGTTCGGCACCGGCATCGATTTCGGTTTCATTCCAGGCGGCGAACCCAAGGAACAGCCCGTGCTCGGCGGCCTTTCCAGTGAAGTGACGGGAAAGCGGCCGCGCCGTAACGCCAACCCTGGCCAGATCGGCCACGAGACGGCAGTCATCCGATCCCGGTTCCAGCCGGGCGAGAAGCTGCATGCCGCCGGCTGGCGGCGTGATCGTGAGCTTGCTTCCGGCCGCTGAAGCCAGCGCATGTGTCAGCCGGTCACGGCGGCCGCGATAGATGCGGGTCATCCGGCGAATATGGGCTGCGAAATCGCCGTCGCCGATAAACTCCGCCAGCGCGAGCTGCACCGCACCCATCACCATCTGGCCGGTATGCCGCTGCATCCTCTCGAATGTCTCAACGAGGCCGTCGGGCACGATCGCGTAGCCCACGCGGATATCCGGCAGCATCGGTTTCGAGAAGGTCCCGACATAGAAGACGTTGCTGGCCGTATCGATACCCTGCAACGCGACCACCGGCCGGCCGTCGAAATGAAACTCGCTGTCGTAGTCGTCCTCGATGATTGCCGCGCCCGCTTCCGCGGCGAATGCCAGCAATTCCTGCCGCCGCTTGATCGGCATCAGCCGGCCCGTCGGGTATTGATGCGAGGGCGTGCAGAAAATCAGCCGCGGACGATCCGTCCGCCCGGCCAGGCGCAACCCGCTCCGATCCAGCGTCATTCCCTTGACCCGTGCGCCGGTCGCCTCGAGCGCCACGCGAGCGCCGCCATATCCCGGGCTTTCGATCCACGCCAGATCGCCCTCATTGAGTATGACCCGCGAGATCAATTCGATGGCCGCCTGGGCCGACGGTGTAATGATCAGCCTGCGCGCGTCGGCCTTGACGCCGCGATGCTCCACGAGATGGCTGAGCAGCGCCGCGCGAAGAGCCGGATTGTTGGCCCTGATTCCCGCCGCATGCCTGCTGCGGGCCGCACGGCGCAGACAGCGCGCCCACACCTCGTGGGGAAACTCGCGGGCATCGGCGAGCCCCGGAGCAAATGGCCGCGGACTCCCGCCTTCGTTCGTGAAGTGCCAGTCCGACCGGCTGACCTGCCTGGCCCAACGGGACACCCGCATGAAGCCGGAAGGCTCATGATCCGGAGATTGATCACCGGAGACCAGCTGCATTTTCTCGACCGCCGCGACCACCGGCCGGCGTCCGAGTGCGACGACGATGTAGCCTTCCACCGCCAGCTGATCGATGACCGTTGAGACCGTGTTTCGCGAGACCCCGAAATCTTCCGCCAGCACCCGGCTGGACGGCAGCCGGTATCCTCGCGGCAAGGCGCCCGACAGGATTGCGGTGCGCAGGCGATCGTAGATCTGACGCGCCAGGCGCCCGCCATCCTGCGGGACGAACTTCAGATCGATCGTTCCGGAGAGCAGGCTGGACAAAACTGGCTCCATAATTTTCTTGAAAATGGACCTATCAATCGTGCCAGTCAAGGTTATGGTTTGTGCGGCCCAATCCGCCAATAGGGATCATCATGCAGACCCATCTGTCGCGCCGCGGCGCATTCCTGCTGTTCGCGGTGATCGTGATCGCCTGGGGCCTGAACTGGACGATTACCAAGACCCTCGTGCAGAGCGTCACGCCGCTGTGGATCACGGCAATTCGTTGCGCCATCGCCACCGTGGCCCTCGCGATGCTTCTGTTCGCGCGGGGCGAGATGATCGTGCCGCGTCGCGGCGATCTGCCTGTGATCTTCGTCAATTCGATATTTCATATGGTGGCATTTTCAGCGCTGGTCGCATTCGGGCTGCAATTCGCCCCGGTCGGCCGTTCAATCGTCCTTGGCTACACGACCCCGCTTTGGGTGATGCCTGCCGCCTGGCTGTTCCTCGGCGAGAGAATGACGCCATCGCGTTCACTGGGAATGGCCGTTGGCCTCGCCGGCCTCGCCCTCATGTTCAATCCACTCGCCTACAATTGGGCCGACGCCAACACCCTGGCCGGCAGCGGCTGCATCCTGCTGGCTGCCCTGTGCTGGGCGGTCAGCATCGTATACGTGCGCGCGCACCGCTGGATTTCCACGCCCTTCCAGCTCGGGTTCTGGCAAACGCTGCTCGCCACGCTGGTGGTCTCCGTGCTGGCGTTTCTAAAGGACGGTGTTCCGCGTCTGGAATGGAATGCGCAGCTGGTTGGGCTGTTTCTCTTCAGCGGGATCATCGGAACGGCATTGGCCTATTGGGCGATGGCGACGGTCAACCGCAGCTTGCCCGCCGTCGTCACATCGCTCGGGCTGCTCGCGACACCGGTCGTCGGGGTCGCAAGCTCTGCGCTTATTCTCGGCGAGGCAATCCATATCGATCTGGTGGTCGCTATGCTGCTGATCTTGGGAGGGATCGCCATCGGAACGACTCCGCGCCGGGAAGCGCTGCCAGCGTAAACAGCTGGGCGCCACTCGTCGTTGTATCGAAGGCTGATGCGTTGCATCGTCGTTCTCTTGCGCTTGAGGGACATCAGCAACGCGTGGTTGACATTCACGTTGATCCTGCAACGATATCCGTCGTGGCCACAAGATCCTGCAAAAGCAGGACTCACGCAGGGCAAGAGGAAACGCATGAAGCCATTCTGTCGTCGCGCACTTCTTGTCGCCTTCAGCGCCCTCCTGTTCTGTGGCACCGCCACGGCACAGGATTATCCATCCCGGCCCGTCAAGATCGTCGTGCCGTTTCCTGCCGGCGGCTCCAACGACATCATCGCCCGCATCGTGGCGCAAAAACTTGGCGAGAGGACCGGCCAGACATTCCTGATCGAAAATCGCGCCGGTGCCGGCGGCAATATCGGCGCGGATGCGGTCGCGACTTCGGAGCCGGACGGTCACACGCTGCTGCTGACGGCGCCGCCGCCGCTCACCATCAATGCTGCGCTCTACAAGAGCCTGCCTTACGACCCGGCAAAAGCGTTCGCTCCGGTGGCGCTGGTCGCATCGGTGCCGATCGTACTTATGGTGCATCCGTCGGTCGAAGCCAGGAACGTCGGCGAACTCGTCGCGCTCGCCAAGGCAAAGCCGGGCACCATCAACTTCGGATCCTCGGGCAACGGCTCCACCAATCATCTTGCGGGCGAATTGCTGAAGAGCATGACCGGCATCAATATCGTTCACCTGCCCTATCGCGGCGCTGCACCCGCCATGAACGATCTGATCGCGGGGCACATCCCCATGATGTTCGACAACATCCCGGCAGTGCTGCCGCAGGTTCAGGCCAAGACCATCAGGGCGATTGCCGTGGCCGGCGCCACACGCGCGACCGCCCTTCCCGATGTGCCGACGGTCGCAGAATCCGGCGTGCCCGGCTTCGAGGCCTCCGCCTGGTTCGGGCTGGTGGCGCCGGCGAAAACGCACGCACCGGTGCTTGCGAAGCTGCAGAGCGAGGTCGACGCAATCCTGAAGATGCCCGACGTGCAGAAACGGTTCACCGAACTCGGCGCCGAGACGGCTAACATTTCAGGCGCGGCGTTCGGACAATTCCTCACCGACGAAACGACGAAATGGACAAAAATCATCCAGTCATCGGGCGCGACGGTGAACTAAAGCGTTTTCCAGCGAAGTGGACATCGGTTCGCGTTAAGAAGACGCGTCAAATCAAAAATCTGGCGTGTAACACATGCTCATGGGACTACGCCGAGCGCCGTCAGTTCGGCGTTGGCGGCCTCCCACTCGTGGAAACTGCGCGGACAATCGCTGGCCGCCAGACGGAAAAGGCGGGTTGCTTCGTCTTTCATCCCCTTCGTCAGCGAGAGCTCGCCACTGTAAAAATTCGCCTCGCAGACCTGCCCCCTCTTCCTGCTGGCGTCACGATGGTCTGCGGCAGCAAGTGCGGCAGCGGGCGTTATCTGGCCCATGAACAATCTGATGATAGGCGCCGGCCAGACGTTCATGTCGATCCGGGAACTGGTTTGCGCCAGGCGGCTCGGGAGATTGTTTCGCTGACTGGCGATCTCGACCCACAGGGCCAGATAGGCATCGTCCGGTGCATGCGCACTTGCCTGGTCAAGATCGGCCAGCGCCTTTTCGGCCGAGCCAGTAAAAAGATACGAACGCCCGCGAGCAAAGTAGGGCAAGGAGGATTTCGGATCGAGCCGGATCGCCTCATTGTAGTCGGCGATGGCGCGCTCGAGGTCGCCCTTGGCGTGATAAGCGACACCTCGAGCAACGAAGGCCTTGACTGATTCTGGATCGAGCCGGTTAGCCTCAGTGTGGTCGGCGATGGCGCGGTCGAGGTCGCCCCTGGCGCGATAAGCGAAACCTCGACTGTTGGAGACGTCGGCATCCTCGGGATTGATCCGGATCGCCTCACTGTAGTCGGCGATGGCGCGGTCGAGATCGCCCTTTTCGAGATACGCGCCACCTCTGTTGTCGAAGGCCATGGAGGATTTGGGATCGAGCCGGATCGCCGCGTCGAAGTCGGTGATAGCGCGGTCGTTGTCGCCCTTGGCGCTGAAGGCGATACCTCGACCGAGGAAGGCCTTGGCGTGCTTGGGTTCGAGCCGGATCGCCTCATTGTAATCGGCAATGGCGCGGTCATTGTCGCCCTTGTCGTGGTAGGCGCTACCTCGATTCTGGAAGGCCCTGGCGAATTTTGGATCGAGCCGGATCGTCTCATTGTAATCGGCGATGGCGCGGTCGTTGTCGCCTTGGTCGCTGTAGGCGTTGCCTCGATTGTTGAAGGCCATGACAAACTTGGGATCGAGCCGGATCGCCTCGTTGAAGTCGGCGATGGCGCGGTCGTTGTCGCCCTGTTCGTTGTAAGCGGCACCTCGATTGTTGAAGGCCATGGCCAATTTAGGATCGAGCCGGATCGCCTCATTCAAGTCGGCGATGGCGCGGTGGTTGTCGCCCCTGGCGCGATAGGCGACAGCGCGATTGTTATATAAGCCGCCAGATCGCGCCCTTTCGGTTTCCCCGACTTGATGCTCCGGCTACAGGCCGATCGTAGCCTCGGGATCTTGCACAGAATCGCACTGGTCAGCGGCGGCTGAATAACCGAGGAATATCGTAGCGGCAAAAAGCGCGCTCCAAAATCTCCAATCCGTGGGCCTCATGCCATTTCCCTGAGCGAACTTTGAAATCCTGAGATATGTGTCGGTACTTAGCGTTCCGGTTCACATTCAACTGGACAAAGTCGCTTGCTATTGGGGCAATCACGTCGATTTTGGCATCTCGGCAACGTGTCCGGTTAGCGGTTAATCCCGGAAGTCAGTGTTCAAACCCGCCGCAATCCAGATTTGGCTGCGCTAATGAGTCCACGGCCTATGGCCACCGAAACGGTCTCCTAAACCCCGAGATAGGCGCGCTGAACGTAATCGCTCTTGGCGAGTTCCGCGCCAGGACCGCTCAGCGCAATCCGCCCGTTCTCCAGCACATAGGCGTAGTGGCAGAGCCGGAGCGCAAGGTTGGCATTCTGCTCGACCAGCACGATCGACAGTCCCTGCTCCCTGTTGATTGTCTCGATCAAGCGGCCGATCTCCTGCACCATGATTGGCGCGAGCCCGAGCGACGGCTCGTCCAGCAACAGCACCTTCGGCGCCGCCATCAGCGCCCGGGCAATCGCCAGCATCTGCTGCTCGCCGCCGGACAGCAGGCCTGCCATCTGGTCGCGACGCTGCCTGAGTTTTGGGAAGAAGCCGAACATCCGTTCGACGGAGGCGTGCAGGCTGCCGCCTTGCGGCTGCAGGTAGCCGCCGACGAGCAGATTGTCGTGGACGGTCATCCGCGGGAACACCCGCCGTCCCTCCGGCGACAACGCGATGCCCTGCGAGACGATGTCGGGCGGCGACATCTTGTCGATTCGCACGTCGCCGAAGCTGATCTCGCCCTGGCTCGGCGACCGCAACCCCATGATCGCCCGTAGCGTGCTGGTCTTGCCGGCACCGTTGCTGCCCACGAGTGAAACGATTTGGGCCGGCGCGACATCCAGGCTGATGCCAGAGATGGCAACCCGATGGCCGTATTCGACGTGAATGTCACGTACCTGAAGCGCTTTGCTCATGCTGCTTCCTCGGCGCCGAGATAGGCCTGTATCACGCTGCGATTGGCACGGATTTCCGCAGGAACTCCCTCGGCAATCTTCTCGCCGTGGTCCAGCACGACAAGCCGGTCGCACAGCCCCATCACCAGCCGCATGTGGTGCTCGACCAGCAGCACCGAGATGTTCTCGGTCTTGTGAAGGTCCTTGATCAACCGGCCGAAATCGGCGGCTTCTTCCGGGTTTAGCCCCGCCACCGGTTCATCGAGCATCAGCAGCTTGGGGCGCGCGGCAAGCGCGATGGCAACACCGAGCCGACGCTGACCACCATAGGACAGTTCTCCAGCGCGGCGCTGGCGGAACTGAAGCAGCGACAGGCGTTCAAGCAGAAGCTCGCACCGGCTTCGGGTCGCCGACAGCGCCGCACGTGCGGCGCGGGTGTTGAGAATCGAACCCAGCATCGAGACCGGCGTGGTCGCGAACGCACCACGCATGACATTCTCGATGACCGTGGCTTCGGGAAAGATCGTCGTGGCCTGAAATGTCCGCACCAATCCTTCGCTGACGATCGCGCTCGGCTTCTTGCCGACAATACTGCGCTGCTCGAAGCGGATGGCGCCCGCCGACGGCGACATCACCCCGCTGACGACATTAAAGCAGGTTGTCTTTCCGGCGCCGTTGGGGCCGATCAGTCCGACAATCTCGCCAGCACTGATCGAGAACGAAACGTCCTTCAGCGCATTCAGGCCGCCGAACCGCCGGCTGATCGCATCCACTTCCAGTAACGCAGCGCTCATTTCGGCGTCTCCGTCTCCGAGCCCTTGCTGAAGAAGGATCGCCCGATCGAGACGAGACCGTTCGGGATGAACAGCAATACGCAGAGCAGTATCACGCCGTAGATGATGTGCTGCGCGCCGACGAAGCCGCGCAGCAGCTCCGGCAGCGGCGTCAGGAACAGCGCGCCGAGGACGCCGCCGATCATCGTGTGACGCCCGCCGACGACCAGCATGGTGATGTACGCGATCGAGTCGTTGAACGTGAAACTGTCCGGCGACAGGAAGCGGATATAGTGGACCGTCGCCGCACCGGCGGCCCCTGCGATGCCGCTACCCAGCGCGAAGGCCACGATCTGGTAATGGCTCACGTCGATGCCACTCGATTCTGCCAGGCGCACATTCTCCGCGATGGAGCGAAACGCCCGGCCGTATTGCGAGCGCATCAGCGCCCAGACGAAGGTCACGACGATAATGAAGGCAGCGAGTGCGAAATAGTAGAAGCGCAGGCGGGTCGAGAGCGGAAGGCCAAAAATGGATATGGCGGGAATGCCAAGCAGCCCGTTGGCGCCGTGAGTGACGCTTTCCCAGTTCAACACGATCAGCGTGAAGACCTGCCCGGCCAAAAACGTGACCAGCACGAAATAAACGCCACGCAGCCGAAGCAATATCTTGCCGAGCAGCACCGCGGCCAGTCCGGTCACAAGCCCGGCCAGAACGATGCCGAGGATGGGCGGAAGCTTGAAGCTCAGCGCGGCCAGGGCCGAGACGTAGGCGCCGGCAGCCACGAACGCCGCGTGTCCGAGCGATATCTGCCCGACCGACGCAATCAGCCCGAGGCTGACCGCGAAGATCGAGTTGAGCAGCATCAGGTTCGCCAGATGGATGTAGAACTGGTTTGTCGTGAGTTGCGGCAGGGCGAGAGCCGCCGCGAGCGCCGCGACCACGGTGATACCCGGCAGCAAACGACGGCGCGGCGCGAGGCGCTGTTCGTCGCGACCCATCGTGGCGGTGGATGATCCCTCCAAGTCAGGCCTCCCTTTGTCCCAAAAGGCCGGCCGGCCGAACCAGCAAGATCAGAATGACCAGCAGAAGCTGCAGAATGTCCGAAACCAGCGACCCGAAGATCGTCGCGGTGAAGCTCTCGATCATGCCGAGCAAAAGGCCGCCGACCACGGCCCCCGGCACCGAGCCGAGGCCGCCGAGAATGACGACCACGAAGGCCTTGAGCATCGGCGTCAAACCAACAAAGGGCGAGACCGAGAACACCGGCCCCATCAGCGCCCCGGCCAGCGCCGCGAGCGCGACGCTCATGCCGAAGGCCAGCGGATAGATGTAGTTGACGCGGATGCCCTGGATCAGCGCGGTCTCGGTATCCTGGGCGACCGCCCGCATCGCCCGCCCGAGCCGGGTTCGCTGCATGAAAAGCCAGAACGCGGTAAAGATCAGCGCGGCCGCGGCGATGACGACAAGCCGCGACCACGGAAAACTGAACGGACCGATCGCCAGCGTGCCGGTCACGATATCGGGCATCGCCCTCGGCTGAGGTCCCCACAGCAGCACGGCGCCGTTCTGAATGATCACCGAGATCGCCAGCGTCGCGATCATCCCCGACATCTCATCCGAACGAAACGGCTGGATCAACGTGCGCTCGACCAGCATGCCGAGAATGCCGATCGTCAGCGCCGCGATCAAAAGGCAGACGACGAACGGGATCTCCCAATAGACGTAGGTGAAGAATCCCGTAAAGGCGCCGAGCATATAGAATTCGCCATGCGCGAAATTGACCACGCGCATGATCCCGAACACCAGCGTGAAACCGACCGCCATCAGCATGTACATCGCGCCGATGACGAGACCGTTCAGCACAGCCTGCGCAAGAAGTATCGAATAGTCCAAACCCGTTCTCCCGCGTCAAGCGGCGTCAATTTTCCAGGAGATGCCTGCAACGCTCATTCGCAGACCTTGGGCGTGCACTTGGCCACGACCTGCGCGGCACCACCCTTGAGGAGCGCCACGTAGAATGGCGCGTCGAGCTGCTGGTTCGACTTCCACTGCGCTTCGCCGATCCAGTTCACCTTGCCGAGCACGGTTTCGAACTCCTTCAGGCCACGCAACGACTCGCGTACCTTGTCGCTATCCGTCACCGTTCCCGACTTCTGCATGGCAGCGAACACCATCTGCACATTGGCGTAGAAGAACGGGCTGAAGGCGTTCAGCGGCGTCTTGTACTTTGTCTCGAAGCGCTTGGTGTATTCCTGGATCGCCGGGGAATCCGTGTTGATCGGCTGATGGACGTAGACGTTCTCGGTGGCATCCTTGCCGGCAACCTTCAGGATATCAGCGGTGGCGTCGCCGCCGGTCCGGATGATCGGCCCCTTGAAGCCAAGTTCACGAAGCTGCTTGACCAGCAATCCCGCGGTCTGCGGCGCGTTGCCGTTGAGTTCAAAGGCATCGATGCCCTTCGCCAGCACGCGCGTCAGCAGCGGCACGAAATCGACGCGCTCGCGCTCGAAGAACTCCTTGGCGACGAATTTGGCTCCGACCGCCTCATAGGCAGCCTCGTTGGCGGCTCCGACCTGCTGACCGGACTCGTCGTTCGGGAACAAGCCGCCGATCTTCTTGGCGCCCAACTTCTGCACCACCCACTTGATTTGCGGATCGGAGAACACGTCCGACGGGATCACCGGACGGAAGCTGTACTTGTATTCGGCCGACAGCGCCTTCGGGGTGAAGGCCATCGTCATCGTGATGACCTTGTTTTCGGTGCTGACGGGAAGAAGGGCGAGCGCCGGCGCCGATCCGAGCGGCCCGACCACGAACTTGATGCTGTCGTCGAACACCATGCGGTTGAACGCGGTCAGCGCGTCCGCCGCCTTGTAATGATCGTCATAGGCGACGATCTCGACCTTGTACTTCTTGCCGCCGACTTCCAGCCCGCCCTTGCTGTTGACATCTTCGGCGGCGAGTTCGGCCGCGCCCTGCATCGCCAATCCCCACGCGGTTCCGGCGCCGGAAAGTGTCGCCAGGACGCCGAGCTTCAACGTCTGCGCCGAGGCCGAATATGAGGAAACAGCGCAAGCCGTCGAAAGGAGCGCGACCTTCAAAAATCCACGCATGGCTACCTCCCTGATGTCGGGGAGCAGCTCGCTGCCAACCCCTCTCGATTTTTCTGTTGCTTCGTCCGGGCCCTGTCGGGCGACGGGATGGCGGAACCTATCTTAGGGAATTGACTAAAGTCAACTGTTGACAGTTTAACGTGCATGCAGGAAACATTCCTGCCGCCCCGTTCGGGCCACGACGCAAGCGGGCATGACGGATATGATCAGGAACGAAACAGAACAGGCGGGAGCCAAATGACATATCTGGTCGCCAATGACCTGCCGACGCTGGCCGCCGGCGATCGCTTTCGGAAGCTATTGCAGCGTCCCGGCATCCTGCAGATTCCCGGAGCCCATTGCGGCCTCGCCGCGTTGCAGGCCAAGGCCGCGCAGTTTGAAGCGCTGTATCTGTCGGGAGCGGCGATGTCCGCCTCGATGGGGCTTCCGGACCTCGGCATTCTCACGATCGACGACGTCTGCTTCTTCGTCCGGCAGGTTTCCCGCGCGTCGCAACTTCCCGTGCTGGTGGATGGCGATACCGGCTTTGGCGAAGCGCTGAACGTGATGAACATGGTGCGTGCGTTCGAAGACGCGGGCGCGGCCGCCGTCCAGATCGAGGATCAGATCCTGCCGAAGAAGTGCGGCCATCTCAACGACAAGAAGCTGATCGCGCCCGAGGATATGGCGGCCAAAATCGCCGCCGCCGCCAAGGCGCGGCGGCATCTCTACATCGTGGCCCGCACCGATGCGGCCGCGGATGAAGGGCTCGACAGCGCCATCAACCGGGCACGGCTGTATGTCGAAGCCGGCGCTGACGCGATCTTCCCCGAGGCGCTGCATGACCCGGAAGCGTTCCGCAAATTTTCCGAAACCATCAAGGTGCCGCTGCTGGCCAATATGACCGAGTTTGGACGAACGCCGTTCATGACGGCGTCCGAGTTCGAGGCGCTCGGCTACAAGATGGTGATCTGGCCGGCCAGCGCGCTTCGCGTGGCCGCCAAGGCGCAGGCCGAGCTGTATGACGGCATCCGCAAGGACGGCGGCACCCACCGCCTGATCGATCGCATGCAAACGCGGGCCGAACTATACGCGACCATCGGCTATCACGAATACGAGGCCCTCGACTCATCGATCATCACATCGATCACGCCCGAGGGAATGCCGCAAAAGCAAACCGGCCGATGAAAGCCGCGGCTGGTCCTTCACCGTGGGGCTATCTGCGCGACTGAACCGCAGCCTTGCTCTTGCCAGTCCACGCCGCACCTGCCTTGGGCTTCCGGACGGGCGGCGCGACTTCTTGCCGGGCGGCCGCTTCCCTCATCTGCTCCTCGACATACTGGCGGGCGTTGCTGATATGCAGCCGCATCTTGCGTTCGGCTTCCACGGGGTCCCGACGCATGAGCGCTGCGACGATGTCCTTGTGCTCACGCAGAGCCTGCTTGGCGCGCCCCGGCTTTGTACTCGATTTGTAGCGGTAGACCCGAAGCAGATAATAGAGGTCCTCGCAAAGCATCTGGACCAGCCGTGCATTGCGGCTGCCCTTGACGATGCGGAAGTGGAAATCGAAGTCCTTCGACTCCTGATAATAGCCGGTGCCTTCCTGGACGCTCTTCTGCTGCTGGTGCTGATCCAGCAGCTCGGAAAGCGCCTCCAGCTCATCGTCCGTCATATGCTGGGCCGCGAGCCCGCATGCCATTCCTTCCAGCGCTTCGCGAACCTGCAGCACTTCATACAGATCGCTCGGCGACAGGCTTGCGACGCGGACGCCGATGTTGGGTGTCCGCTGCAGCAGCTTTCGACCTTCGAGCCGGCGGATGGCTTCGCGCAATGGACCGCGGCTGACGCCGAGCGACGCGGCCAGCGCCTGCTCGCTGATCTTGCTGCCCGGCTGCAGGTCCCCGCTCATGATCGCCGCCTCGATCCGCTCGGCGAGCGCATCGACCAGCGACTGGGCAGAGACCTTGTTGCTCAAGATGCCGTTCATGAAAGCCTTTCGATACCGCTCCCGTGGGAGCCCGCACAGACACCTGCCGGCTCGCTCCTCGGCCAAGCCCTTGTACTTACTAGAGCCTTTTCCGTTCCGATGGAATCGGAACGGGGCTCTGGATTCTTGTTTTGACGCGTTTTCTTGACACGAACCGGTGTCCACTTCGCTGGACAACGCTCTAGTATGTCCCTTCGTGAACGACAATCAATCGTGGAAACCTGCGTTCCCGCAACTGTATACAACTAAGCGATGGCCGTTCGATAAACCACATTGCCTTCGAACAGGCGACGGGCGCTGCGATAGACCGCGCCATAGTCCGCCTTTACCGCGCCGGAGCCGGCAGGCGAAACGCCGGCGTCGACCAGCGTGACGCCCGATGGATGCGCGATACGAATGGGTCCGTTCGCCTTGCATAGTTCGGCCGGAATGCTTCCGGGAATGCGCGACGCCACCGCAAGGCAAATCGCTCCCGTAATGGGTGTAGCGCGATGCGGCAGCCCGACCGAGATCATCCGCACCCAGATGTCGGCGTCTTCAGCCGCGAGCTCGCGCCCCGACAGCGTTCGTCCGGATCTCGGGCCCGTCACCATCGCGACTTTGGGAATACCGGTCATACGCCGCGCCTGATCGAGATCCGGCGCAATCCCCATTTTGACCGATGCCGCACAGCGGATCGCTTCCATGCGCTGCAGGAAGGCGGCATCATTGTCTAGCACGTCGGGCAGCTCGTCGCCGGATTTTCCGGCCGCGCTTGCCGCAACAAAGACGCAGGGGTTGGCGGCGTCGACGCAGGACGCCTTCACGCTTTCCCCGCCGTCGATGTCGAGATCATCAACCGCGTTTCCGGTCGGCAGCAATGCGCCGGTCCGCGCCCCGCCGGGCTCGAGGAACTCCAGCCGGATCGGCGCCGCCTTCCCGGCGATGCCATCGATCTCGATGTCGCCGGTGGCGGCCAGCGAACCATTCTCGACCGGAAAGCGCGCAACGATGATCTTCGAGGTATTGGTGTTGTGAATGCGGACCGTGGCTTCGCCATTGGCTGGTGCCGTCACCAGCCCTTCGTCGAGCGCGAACGGCCCAACGGCCGAGGACATGTTGCCGCAATTGGCGCCGTAGTCGACAAAAGTGTCGCGCACGCCGATCTGCGCAAAGGTGTAATCGACATCGGCGTCGGTGCGGCTCGGCGGGCCGATGATGCAGATCTTCGACAGCGACGAGATGCCGCCGCCCATGCCGTCGAGTTGCCGGCCATTGGGATCGGGCGAACCCATCACTTCAAGGAAAATCGGGTCCCAAGCCTTCGGGTCATGAGGCAGATCGTCCCTTCGGAACATCACCGCCTTGGAAGTGCCGCCCCGCATGAACACCGCACGAAGTCGAGCATTTGCCATGGCCGATCCCTGTCCTTATTTCAGCGGCTCGGCATCCAGACGGATGATGTCTGCCGGCCCGCCCGGCTGCGCCGGATAGCGTTGTAGCACGAGCGGGTCATGGCCGGGCACGATGTGCGCCAGCGACGACGCCTGCCGGCGCATCGCGTCATAACCTTCCAGCGTCTCGCTGACGTCGACCACCACCGGGAACGGCCGGTACTGTTCGAAATTCGCGTAATAATGTGAAGCGTCCGAGGCGAGCACTACCCATCCGCGGCGGGTTCGGACCCGCACGAACTGCAGCCCGCGCGAATGTCCGCCGACCAGATGCACCGTGACACCGTCGGCGATCTCGCTCGTGCCATTGTGGAACCTGACGCGGCCCTGGAACAGTTTGCGCACCATCGCGGTGACATCGTCAGCCTCAAACGGGTGACGCAGACTGGAATGGCACATGCACCGGCCGGTGCAGTATTCCATTTCGCGATCCTGGATGTGATAGCGCGCGTTCGGAAAGATCTCGTGATTTCCCGCGTGGTCGTAATGCATATGGGTCAGCACGACATCCTTGACACCCGCAAGATCGACGCCCGCAACCTTCAGGCCTTCCGCAACCGGGCGCGTTATCTGGCGCGCGCGCCGTTTGGCCATGTCGGCGTCAAATCCGGTATCGACGATGATGGTCTGGCCGTCGCCTTTCAGCACCCAGACGAAGAAATCCATCGGCATCGGCCCGTCATGCGCATCGCCGCCGAGGAAATTTTCGGATGTGCGCCGTTCGGCATTATGGGCGTAACGGACCGCGAGAATCTCGTATTCCGACATGCGTTCCCCTCAGCTCGCCGGCGTGTCCTGCGCCTTGCGCCATTCCAGCAGCCGGCGGATGCCCTCCTCGATGGAAACCTCGGGCTTCCAGCCCAGCATCTTCTCGGCCTTGGCGATGCTGAAATCGAGCTGCTTGGTCACACTTGATCGCACGCTCGAAGGTGCCGATTTGTAGACGGGCTTGAGATCGCTGCCGGTGAACTTCAGCAACAGCGCCACCACCCGGTTGAGATCGGTCGCAACACCCGACGCGACGGTAAAGCTCTCAGCCGTGATGTCGGACGCCATCGCCATCACATTGGCGCGGGCGACGTCGGCAACGTGAACGTAGTCATGCACCTCACTGCCGTCGTCCGGAATGACTGGCGGCTCGCCGCGCATGATGCGGTCGTAGTTCTCCATGATGTAGAGCGCGTTGACGCCGCGATAGTGCTGGCGTTCGCCGTAAACCGTCGAGTATCGCAACGCGATCCCCTGGATGCCGTGCTTGGCGCTGTAAAGACGGCAGAGATTTTCGCCGATCAGCTTGGTGCACGCGTACAGCGCTGTCGCGGGCTGGAACGTGGCGAGCTGCGCCGGGGCTGACTCGTCGACCAAGCCCGGCGCCGGATCGCCGTACACGGCGATCGACGACGAGAACACCACCTTCTTGACGTTGCGATAGCGGCACGCCTCGAAGATGTTGACCTGCCCCTCGACATTGACCGCAAGCCCAAGGCTCGGATTCTGGCTGAGCGGCAGCGTCAGGAAGCCGGCGATTGCGAACACGCCATCGCAGCCCTCGAAGGCATCATACAGCTCGTTGATGCGCAGGATATCGCCGCGCACGAGCTTGACACGAGCATCGCCCAGCAGCGACCTGACGGTGTCCGGACTGCCCAGCGCGTAGTTGTCGAGCAGCACGACTTCCCGCGCGCCCTGGCTCAGCAATTGTTCCGCGACATGCGATCCGATCAGGCTGGCGCCGCCGGTCACGACAAATTTTCCTTGGGCGATCTTCATGGACGCTCACACATCGCGGCAAACTGCACAGGCTGTCTCAAGTTTCGCTCCCGTTGATCATCTGTTGAACCGATGTAGGCCGGTGGCGCGCGCATCGCAGCGGTGGCCGGCCGAATTGCACGGACGCTACCGCCCTCGCCTCAAACTGTCTACAGTTTTCATCATGCGACATTGGTGCACGCCGTTGCACCGCCTGCGGGGCTACGCCGTCGCCTTGGCACCGGCGCCTCTGTATAGAGTCGAGCGATGAGTCTGCTTCAGCGATAGCTCGGCACGACCTCGCAACAAAAGAATCGGGAGAAACGACATGTCTGAGAAGGTCGCGGTCATCGGAATGGGGCAGATGGGATCGGGGATGGCGGGACGACTGAGGGAATCCAACCTCGACGTCGTCGGCTATGACGTCAACGCCGATCAGCGCGCGCGCCTCGCGAAGGACGGCTTTCGGATGGCATCGAGCATCGCGGAAGCGCTCGAGGGCCGCGACATCGTGCTAACCAGCCTGCCCGATCCGAAAGCGGTGACGGAAGCCTGGCTCGGCGCCGACGGCATTGTCGCCCATGCCGCCAAGGGCACCCTGTGCATCGAGCTGAGCACAATCGATCCGCAGACGATGCGGCAGGCCGCCGAGGCAGCGGCCGCCAAAGGGATCGCGGTGGTCGATTGCCCGGTCAGCGGCAGCCCCAACGAGGCCCGCGCCGGCAAGCTGATCCTCATCGCCGGCGGCGACAAGGCCGACGTGGACCGCGCCGAACCGATCCTCAAACTGCTCGGCAATGATTGGAAATACACCGGCCCAGTCGGAACCGCGAAGGTCGTCAAGATCGTCAACAACATGATGTCGATGGGCAATGTCCTGGTCGCCGCAGAAGCCTTCGCGCTCGGCGTCGCCGCAGGCGTCGAGCCGGACAAGCTTTATGATGTTCTGTCGGTCAGCGGCGGTCGCTCGCATCACTTCACCAAGCGCTTTCCGAACGCGATCAAGGGTGATTTCTCGCCGGGATTCAAGATGGAGCTGGGCGAGAAGGACCTTGCACTTGCGGTCGAACTCGGGCGCATGACGAAGATGCCGACGCCGTCGGCCTCCGCGACGCGCGAACTTTATGCGCTTGCCCTGGCCGAGGGCTTTCGTGGCCAGGATATCGTGGCGCTGCTGAAGATGTATCAGAACTGGGCGAAGCCGGCCTGATAGCGTTCGTTGGAAGCCTCGCTCAGGGCACCCAGGTCGTCTCCGGCGCTTCCTGCGCGCCGCGCGGCGCGAAAACGACCTTCTTTGCCGACGCCTTGTGCAATTCGCTGACTTCGAGCAGCCGCGTGACCTGCGCGATCTCGGTGACTTTTTCAAGCGTTTCAAGCCGCTCGAACAGCGGCGCGATCTGCTCACGGGGAAGGCTTCGCGCCGCGCAATCGTTGAACTTGTCCCACAATTCGCTGCTGCTCATCGGATTGTCGCCGCCACGACCGACAAGATTGTCGACGCGCCGCGAGAGGCGGGTGCCGTCCTTGAGCGTCACGATGACCTCTGCGCCCCATTGGTCCTCGGCATCGTCGGCCATATCAGGGTGCGGGCTTGCGGTCGTGAGATCCAGAAGCCGCGTGATCTCCGGATCGGAATGGGCATCGCCTTCAAAATCCTTGAGCCGAAGCACGCCATAGCGAAGCGCCCGCGCGACGGCATACTGGACGCTGAATTTGGCTTGCAGCGATGTCTGCGGGTGCGGATTGTTGGTATGGCGCAGGCGCCGGCCATGCGGCCGCACTTCGATGCTGCTGATCTCCGCGGCTTTGACCTTGTCCTCGCGCCGCAGTTGGAGCGCCATCGCAATGGCGGGATGCGTGCTGCCGCAGCACGGGAATTGCTTGAGCGCGATCGATTTCGCCTCGATCTCCCACGGCGCGCCCCAGTTCTCAAAGAGCTTATCAGGGTCGAACGTGCCGGGCCCGTTGAAGACGTTGAGGAAGCCTTGTTGATGCTCGAACACGTCGGTGGCGGCGTCAAATCCTCCCTCCGCCAGCAGAGCCGCAAGCAGGCCATTGCGGCAGCACTGACCGATGTGGAGGGGCTTCGTCATGGTGCCGAAATTGGCCTTGAGGCCGCTTGCGAGCGAGGCCGCAATGCACAGCGCCATCGTCGTCCTGGCATGATCAAGCTTCATGAGATGGCATGCGGCCGCCGCGGCACCGAAAATGCCGAGCGTCGCCGTCGGATGCCAGCCCTTGTCGTAGTGATGAAAATTGACGGCGCGCGCGAGCCGGATCTCGACCTCGACGCCGATCACGTAGGCGGCAATGAGGTCTTCACCGCTGCCGCCGCGCTCTTCGGCGAGCGCGAACAGCGTCGATACCAGCGGCACCGAATGATGGCCGCCCATGATGCCGCTGAAATCATCGAAGTCGAGCGCGTGGGACGCCGTGCCGTTGATCAGCGTGGCATCGAGTGCGCTGGTGCGCCGGGCCGAACCGAATATCAGCGCGGGTCCGGACGCCGTCGCGATGCCCGGGGTCTTGAGGAGGATCTGCGTGCAGGGCTCCGGATAGCCGGCCAGGGTCACGCCGATCGCATCGAGGATGCAGGCTCTTGCCGACGCGACCGCTCCCTTTGTGAGCTGACGCTTCTCGAAGGCCAACACCCGCTCGGCCAGATGCTGGAGCATCGTGGTTCCGGACGAAGCGTGCTCTGCCGAACTTGCCTTCGACGATGCAACAGACGCATCACTCATGTCGGTTCTCCCGTGGTTCAGTCCGCCGCTGCCGCGCTGCGCCCTGCAATCCGCCCGAACGTCGCGCCCGACACGAGACCGGTGCCCGCCGGATAATTGTCGTAGAACAGCCCGCCGACCATTTCGCCGCAGCAGAACAGGCCCTTGATCGGCCGCCAGTCGGTGCCGATCACCTGCGCCGTCTCATTCACCTTCAGTCCGCCGAACGTGAAGGTGATGCCGCCGGTGGCGCTATAGGCGTAGAACGGCGGTTTTGCGATCCGAAGCGCCCAATTGGTTTTCTCCAGCGCGAGCCCCTTGCTGGAAAGACCGTCCTTCTTGGTCGGATCAAAACCGTCGTCCATCTCGCGGGCGCAGGCATTATATTCATCAAGCGTCTTCAGCGCCTGATCCCTGTCGTCGAAGTCGAGTTTTTCGATGAGATCTTCCAGCGTGTTGGCGGTGATCGGCTTGCTGGTCTGGTAGCGCGGCTCCAGCAGGTGAACGACTCTGGAGTCGAAGATCTGCCAGGCCTTGGCACCGGGTTCGGCGAGGATCGCGCGGCCGAACTTGGCATAGGTAAAGAGCGCACCGTCTTCGCCTTCATCGACGAAGCGCCGTCCCTTGCGATTCAGCATGACGCCATAGACATAGCTCAACCGGTTGCTGCGATCGGTGAGTTCGCGGGGTGCAAACTCGCCCCAATCCGCGCTGATCGGCGTGGCGTGGCAGCCGCTCCATTGTCCCCACGGCATCGCGCCGATGTTCATCGCCATCCGCAAACCGTCGCCCTGATTGTGCGGCGTGCCCCGCACTTTCGCCGCACCGACCAGCGGACCGATATGCTGGGTGCGCATCTGCACGTTGGCTTCGAATCCACCGCAGCCGAGGATCACCGACCTGGCATTCAGGACCGAGACGCCGTCGTCATCACGCACCTTGACGCCGTTGATCCTGCCATCGTCGCCGACCAGCAATTCGGTCGCCGCAGTTCCATAGCGAATTTCGATGCCGAGCTGCTCGGCGGTCGAGAACCAGCTCCGCGACAGGCCGACGCCTTCGTGTTCGGCGCGCACGACCAGGCCGCGCGCCCACACCATGACGTTGTCCTTCTTGACCGCGGAAAGCGTGATCGCCGGCTCCATCTTGATGCCGCCGACCTTCTTCATCCATTTCACGGTGTCGAACGAGTTGTGGACGAGCAGCTTCGACAATACCGGATCGGTCCGTCCGCTGGTGACGCGCATCAGGTCGCCGTGAAAATCCTCCTTCGAGTACGGCGATACGCCGTCATAGAAGTTCTCATATTCATCCTCGACGTCGGGGAGCAGTTCGCCGATTTCCCGGGGATCGTCGAAGGCAAAGCGCAGCACGCCGCCGCTCCAATGCGTGTTGCCGCCACGCATTTCCCGCGGTGCCTTCTCGATCACAACGACGCGCTCGGCACCGTTCTCCTTGGCGGACACCGCGGCAGCCAGAGCGGCGTTGCCCGCGCCAACAACGATGACGTCATACTTGTTCATTACTCAACTCCTGTGGGATTGACCTGGTGTGGATCGCAGCAAGGCGGCGATTGCGGCGCGCACCTCGCGTCTTGTTCGGAATTATTTTTTGTCGGGTGTTTCTCTCCGGCTATCGATCCGATGTTGCGATCCGGCGCGGGCGGCTTCGGCCATCGCGCTGAGACGCAGCTCGTAGCCGCGGCGAACGTGACGGCGGGCCAGGTCTTCGGCGGCAACCTCGTCGCGCCGCGCGATGGCGGTAACGATCGCCTGGTGCTCTGCCAATGCTTCCGCGATACGGCCGGGTGCCGCGAAGGTGGTGCGGCCCAGCAGTACGACAGAGTCATGCAGGTCCTGCAGACTCTTGATCAGGAACCGATTGTGAGCGGCGCGGTAGATTTGCTCGTGAAATAGAGTGTTTTCCCGGGCGTGTAGTTTCGGGTCATCAGGCAATTGACGATGCGAATCCAGCATCGCCTGCAGCATGTGGATTTCGGTCGCGTCGGCAAAGCGTGCAGCCAGTGCCGCAGCAGTACCTTCAAGCCGCTCGCGCACATCGTAGAGTTCAGCCACCGCGCGCAAATCGTGTTGCGCGACCGACAGCCCGCCGCCCGGCGCATGGACCAGCATGCCGTCGGATTGCAGGCGGCGCATCGCCTCGCGAATGGGCGTGCGGCTGACCCTGAGCCAGGAACACAGCTCCAACTCGAGAACGCGCTGACCGGCTTCGAGTTGGCCTTCCTGAATCGCATTGCGGATGGCCCGATAGGCATGCTCGGCGAGCCCGCCCGCGGCCCGCGATGACGCGGGGCCGGGCCAGATCACAAGCGTGTCGTCCTCAGCAGTGTTGGAAATCGCGGCCTCCCAAAAGCCAGATCGGGACTTTCCACTATGTATAACTATGTATACAAAGATATGCAAAGGGAATTTTAGGAGTGAAATGCCCACGGGTCAGCGGGGACTCGCCTGCGGAGCCCAGTATTTTGCCTTTGGCCGCACCGGGCCGCGAAGTCCGCACCCGCCGGGCGGACCGACATAACCGCCCGATGCAGTTCACGGTGTCGCTGACCCCGTTTCACGGACTTGCTGCCGGCATGGCCGGCGGATGAACCTGTCTCGCTGGATCGGTGCCGCTATTATTGCGGGCCCGGTGGCCTTACCGTTGCGACGGCTGACGTCCCGCCCCGATGGCAGCGCCAGCCAAATCGAAGCTCCATGCGGCCCGGTGACAGTGACCGGTCAGGGTGCCAACGCTGCACGGGTCAACGGCATGGCACTGCACCTGCTGGGTTCGAGCAGATGTGGAATCCGCACAACCACGCCCGCTCCCGGCCGCGGATTCTGCTCGCTGGCGGCAAAGCGCGGACTTCTCACGCGGCAGCAGCGCAGCGCCTTAAGCCGTGCCGGCGCTTTGTGACGTCCGTCACGGTGAAGCTAACGCGCAAACCTATTCTGGCAATCACAGAATAAAGGGGACACGCATGAACGCCGCTCGCTCACAGGCGTACCTGAATGGAATTGAGAAGATTGGTTGTCGTATCGATGAATTGCAGTGCCTGCTGCGTTTTGCTGAAGGCCAGCGGGAAGCGCGAACAGCGGTCCGACAATTGAACCAATCGTTTTCGTTCCTCGGCAAGGATCGTATTTGTCTTTTCGATCGCGAATTTGACGACGCCCTTCACCGGGCTGTTTTCGCCGAAGTCGGTGATCTCCTTTTCGATCGTGATGAGGTATTCGTAACTCGAAAGCTCCTCGGAGATCTGAAGCAGTTCCCGGATTGTCGACGTGATGCAATCGGCGTCACCAGTGGAAATATCGGGTCGCTTGGCGGTCTGAACGAGATCACCCATCAAGTTCTGGAATAACGGCTTTATGGCTTCGACCTTTTTGAAATCGCTTTCGCTGAGGACGCCGCTGCTGGATACGTTCGGCGCCAGCAGGAGCATCGTGACGCCGAGGGCGAGCGGCACCCATTCGCGACGCAGGCGGGTCATGGATTGCCCATTGGGAACGCAAGCGGGCTTCTTGCCGCCCCGCACCACTCTGCCAATCATTTTCCAGACGGCGGTTACGCCCATTGGATCAGCCTCGGACCTGGTCGCCAAGCATAGTTCGCGATTGCATGCGCTGCTAGGGCGGACCGAACCTGGCCTGCGTCATTTTTGCACGACGAACGCGCGTTCCGGCGCGGGTAGGCAGGCCCGTTTGGTTGTTCCGCATCGGCTTTTGTGTATTATCTGCCCCGAGAGGAACAGAGCTGTGCGTGATGAGAAAAATCAGCGACTGCTCGCGGCTGGGGAGGCCGTCCCCGGTTTGGTTACGGACCCGGGAAAATGACCGATCTCTCGCAGCGGACATTTCGCGCCGTCGCGCTGCAGCGCGCCGCATCGCCCGAACAGCTTGATCATCTCGTCCGCATTACCAGACCGTTCGACTGGATGCTGGTATTTGCCATTTGCATCGCCCTTATCGCAGCCGTCACATGGGGCATCGTCGGCCGCGTCCCTACCCGTGCTGAAGGCCAGGGCATTCTGATCAGCGGTGGCGGCCGCGTCGTCGAGGCGTCTTCTGCCGCCTCCGGCCGGTTGGCAACCATCAGCGTCATGGTCGGTGACCGCGTCACCCAGGGGCAACCGATCGCGGAGATCGTTCAGACCGACATCCAGCAACGCCACCAGGCTGCCGTCGAGGTGTTCCGCGAGAAGGAACGCCAGCACGCTGACCTGATCGACAAAACCAAGCGCGAGCTTGCGTCCAAGGCACAGAATTTTGCGAAGCTGGAAGCCGCGTTCAACCAGGTCATCAAGGCGACCTCGCAGCGCATCGACTATCTGACGAACGATGTCAAAACCCTCGAGGATTTGATGGCGAAGGGATTGACGACGCGGCGCACGCTCGAGGAGCGGCGCCGGGACCTCACCGACGCCCAGCAACGAAAAGAAGATACGTTCAATGAAATCCTGAAGCTCCGGACGACACAGACCGATCTGGAAACCCAGCGCGAACGCGAGACCCAGACATCCGAGTTTGCCCTCAATGACGCTCGCCGGCAGATGGACTCCGCCGCGGGGCTGCTGACCCAGAATACCAGGATCGTCAGCCCGGTGGATGGCCGCGTGCTCGAAATCAAGGTCTCCGCGGGCGCCGTGCTTGCGGTCGGCGCACCTGTCGTCGCGATCGAAAGCGAAGGCCAGAAGCTGGAAGCCCTGATCTATATTCCCGCCGAGCGCGGCAAGAACGTCAAGCTAGGAATGCCGGTCCGCATCGAGCCAAGCACGGTGAAGCGCGAGGAATTCGGGACCATGGTCGGCACTGTCGTGACGATCTCGGATTTCCCGATGACGCCGCAGGGCATGGCAGCCGTCCTCCACAACGACAATCTGGTTACCCGGTTTTCAAAGGAAGGAGCCGCCTACGCCGCAACCGTCAGCCTGGAGCAGGACCCCGAAACCGTCAGCGGATACCGCTGGGCGGTTGGACAGGGGCCGCCGATCCGCCTAACCAGCGGAACGCTGACGCGCGCGGAAATCACCACTCGGCGGCAACGCCCGCTCGATCTGGTGGTGCCCCTCTTGAGGCGGTTGACCGGAATTGATGGATAGCGCCCCGCCGCAGCAACCGCTTCCGCCGCAGTTCCGGCCGCCTTCCCTCTGGCACCGGTTTCGAAGGCTGTTTTGGCGCAGGAACGTCAAGAAGACGCCGACCATTCTTCAGATGGAAGCCGTTGAGTGCGGCGCGGCGGCGCTGGCGATGGTGCTCGCGCACCACGGCGCGTGGATTCCACTGGAGCAGCTTCGCGTTTCGTGCGGCGTCTCGCGCGACGGCAGCAAGGCGAGCAACATCGTCCGGGCAGCGCGCACCTTTGGTTTCGACGCCAAGGGTTTTCGCAAGGAGCCCACGACGCTGCACGAACTGCCGATGCCCTGCATCATCCATTGGAATTTCAATCATTTCGTGGTGCTCGAGGGGATCGACGGCAACGACGTTTACATCAATGATCCCGCGACCGGACGCCAGCGCACCGACATGGCCGAGCTCGATCTCGCCTTCACCGGCGTTGCGCTCACCATGGAGCCGACGGCTGAATTCCAGCGATCGGGCAGCAAGCCGCAAGGCTTGCGATTGCTGCTGCGCGAGTTGCGCTCCTCGAAGACCCCCGTCGGCCTGCTGGTGCTCGTCAGCCTCGCGCTGGTGGTGCCCGCCATCGTCGCTGCCGGCTTCTCGAAGATATTCATCGACAACATCTTGATCCAGCGCACCAGCAGCTGGTTCGTTCCACTGCTGATCGGCATGGCCTTGACCGCGATCATCCGCGCGCTGCTGACGCTGGTGCGCCAATCGCTGCTGCTGCGGCTGCAGACCAAGCTTTCGGTCGTGATGGTGAGCCGCTTTCTCTGGCATGTCATGGCGCTGCCGGTCGAGTTCTTCACCCAGCGTCACGCCGGCGATATCTCCAACCGCGTGGGCGCCAACGAGCAGATCGGCCGCCTGCTCTCGAGCGGTGTCGCGTCGAATGCGCTCAATCTGACGTCGATCGTCTTCTTCGCCGCGGCGATGGCCATCTACGATCTCCCGCTGGCCATCATTGGCGTGAGCATGACGCTGGCGAATGTGCTGGCGTTGAAGTTCATCGGAGGACGTCGCGAAGACCTCAGCCGCAGCCTCGCGCTGGAGCAAGGCAAGCTCGTCGGCTCCACCGTCAGCGCGGTGCGCAGCATCGAAACCCTCAAGGCCAGCGGTCTGGAGGACGAGGCGTTCGGCCAATGGGCCGGCATCCAGGCCAAGGCATTGAACGCCGAGCAGGAACTCGGTGCCTCCTCGATCTATCTTGATATGCTGCCGACGTTGTTCACGGGACTGACCGTGGCGGCGATTCTCGGCGTTGGCGGCCTGCGCGTCATCGAGGGATCGCTGACCCTTGGGGGCCTCGTGGCCTTCCAGTCCCTGATGGCAAGCTTCTCCGAACCGGTGACCGAACTCGTCAATTATTTCGGCAACGTGCAGACCATCAAGGGCGGGCTGGAGCGCCTGGAAGACGTCTACAATTATCCGCTCGGAAAGTCGGACAAGCCAGCGATCGCGCCCGAGCGCTTTCCGCCAAAACTGACCGGCCGGGTCGAGCTCAGCAATATCAAATTCGGCTACTCGATCCTGGAGCCGCCGCTGCTGGATGACATCTCGATCGACATCCATCCGGGTTCGCGGGTGGCCCTTGTCGGCGCCTCGGGAAGCGGAAAATCGACCCTCGGAAAGCTGATTTGCGGTCTCTACAGACCCTGGGCGGGCGAGGTTCGTGTCGACGGATGGAGTTTGCCGGAGATCCCGCCGCAGGTATTCGCTAATTCGATCACCTATGTCGACCAGGACATCTTCCTGTTCGAGGGTACGGCACGCGAAAACCTTACGCTGTGGGACTCGACCATCACCGAGGCCGATCTCTCGCAGGCATTGAAGGATGCCGTGATCCACGAAGACATCGCGACGCGGACGGGAAACTACGACTGCTATATCAACGAGGGCGGCACCAATTTCAGCGGCGGCCAGCGTCAGCGGATCGAGATCGCGCGGGCGCTGGTTTCCAATCCGTCGATTCTTGTCCTGGATGAGGCCACCGGCGCGCTCGATCCGATCACCGAAAAGATCATCGATGACAATCTGCGGCGGCGCGGCTGCACCTGCATCATCATTGCGCACCGCCTCAGCACCATCCGTGACTGCGACGAGATCATTGTGTTGCAACAAGGCAAGATCGTCGAGCGCGGCACCCACGAACAACTGATGGGCGTTCAGGGCACGTACGCAAAACTAGTGGCGCAGGAATGAGTGAATCTCTCCTCCAGCAGGCCCACGCGATGGCCAATCAGGAAGCGACCGCCCATCCGGCGGGCCATATCGCATTCGATGGACGGCATCCAAAGCTGCTCGATCACCGCGGCTATGCGCTCAAGATCACCGCGGGGCATGTCGATGTCTTCGCGGTGCGGCTTGTCGAAGGCAGTACCGACGGCGCCCGGCACCATCTGTTTCGGGCCGAGAGTGGAGAGATCATTCTCGATCTGCAGGAAGGCTTCAACCGGGCGGATCCGCAAATTCAAGTGCTCGCGATCGGAAGCCCCGGTACCGAAGCGCAGCTCGTGCCGCGCATGGACGTTCAGTCCCTCGATCCGATCACCACCTGGATCAGGCGGCTTGCGCGGCTGATCGCCGGACCCAACCCGAGCTGGGACATGCTCGAAGTCGCGAGCGATGGCGCGGCCGAGATCCCGCCGGATGAACGGCGCCGCGGTCCTGCACGCAGCATGGTCTGGGTCTCCCTGCAAGCCGGGACGGCGAAGCCGATGGGGCTTGAACCATCGATTGCCGCTGGAGGCCCGCCACTGCCGCTGACGTCAGGCATGTGGATCGAGGCGGGTCAATCCGGCTGTAGCACGCTCGGCAGTGAAACGATGCCGGACGCCGACCAACTGTGGCGCGCCATCGACCAGTTCCATCTCAGCGTGGCCAGCTGCATCAGGGAATATCTGGCGCGCGACGTCGAGCGCGAGGCACGGCGCCTCGTGCTTCGCACCGAATTGATCACAACGCAGACCGCGGAATCCTTTGAACGCCTTTCCGACGTCGTCGTGCAGCGCTCCACCCACACCGAGATGGCGACCGACTCGGCGGATCCTTTGTTCAACGCCTGCCGGATCGTCGTGGAAGCGATCAAGATGCCGTTCTCCGTCCCGCCCCGCTCCGTACTGGCCCAAGCCGGGTTTAATGGTGCCGTCGAGATCGCCCGCGCGGCACGCTTGCGCGTGCGCCGGACGCTGTTGCGGGGCGAGTGGTGGACCGAGGACGCCGGGCCGCTGGTCGCATGGCACGGCGAGGCGCGAAATCCGGTCGCACTCATTCGCCGCGGAAACCGCCGCTATGTGATGCTCGACACAACAACGGGAACGCGGCGGCCCGTCGATCGGTCGGTTGCAATGGAACTGGCGCCGGAGGCCGTCTCGTTCTACCCGGCGCTTCCGGCTCGCCCGCTTCGGTTCCGCGACTTGTTGACTTTCGCATTCCGGCACTCCACCGGAAGCTTCCTTCGTATCGCAATTGCGATCGTCGCGATCGGCTTGTTGTCGCTGGTGACGCCGCTCATCACCAACGTCCTGATCAATTCGGTGATCCCCCGCAGCGAGCTTGATCAGCTCACGTTCTGCGCCCTCGCCCTCGCCGTCACGGCCATCGCCATCGCCAGCATCCAGACGATGGAGGGGCTGGCGATGCTGAAAGTCGAAGGCTTGATGGATTGGCGGCTGCAGGCCGCGGTGATCGACCGGGTACTCAGGCTGCCGACGTCGCTGTTTCGTGAGTACACGGTCGGCGATTTCGTTGACCGATCGATGGGCATCGACGCGGCGCGCCGGGTCTTCACCGGGCGCGCGCTACGCAGCATGCTGATGGGCGTGTTCGCCTGGTTCAGCATCGGCCTGATGCTTTACTATGATGTCAAATTGGGATTGATCGCACTGTTGCTGACGCTGATCCGCGCGCTGCTGATCATCGCCACCAGCGCGCTGCGTCTTTATTACGAGAACAAGTATTTTACCCAGCAGGGCAAGATCGACGGCTTCGTGCTGCAACTGATCACCGGCATCGGAAAGCTGCGCGTCGCCGACGCGACTGCGCGCGCGCTCGCCGTGTGGTCGAAGCAATTCGCCGCGCAGAAGCGCAATTTCATCTCGTCGCAGAAGGTCTCCAATGCCCTCGGCGTTTTCGAGACGGCGTATCCGCTGATCGCCACCCTCATCATCTTCGCCGCGGCGACATATCTGCAGAGCAAGCTGCTGCTGGATGTCGGCGGCTTCCTGGCGTTTTTCTCCGCGTTCGGGCAGTCGATGGCGTCGATCGGCGCCTGGGCATCCGGCATCAGCGAATCCCTGATCGCCATCCCCAGCATCACCCGCCTGCGGCCCTTGATTTCGGGGGCGGCCGAACTGTCGGACGAACGGAAATCCCCCGGCGAACTGTCCGGAACGATCGAGCTGTCACGCGTGACATTCCGCTACACGCAAGGCGGTCCGCCAGTGCTCGAGAATGTCTCGCTCCGAATCGCGCAAGGCGAATACGTCGCCATCGTCGGTCCGTCAGGCAGCGGCAAATCTTCGCTGTTCCGGCTGCTGCTGGGGTTCGAGAAGCCGGAGTCCGGTACGGTATTTCTGGACGGCAAGGCCATCGACACGCTCGACATCAGCGCGGTGCGCCGCCAGCTCGGCGTCGTGCTGCAAAACGGCAAGCTGGCAACCGGCAGCCTCTACGACAATATTTGCGGCGGCGTCCAGCTGCCGCTCGACCAGGCCTGGGAAGCGGCGCGGCTCGCCGGTCTGGAGAACGACATCAAGGCGATGCCGATGGGCATGAACACCGTGGTTGCCGAAGGCGTCAATACGCTGTCCGGTGGCCAGCGGCAGCGCATCATGATCGCCCGCGCGGTCGCGCGCCGGCCGCGTGTTCTGCTATTTGACGAGGCGACAAGCGCGCTCGACAATCAGTCGCAGGCGATCGTGAGCAACTCGCTCGGCAACCTCAATGTGACGCGGATCGTCATTGCGCACCGGCTCTCCACCGTCCGCCAGGCGGATCGCATTATCGTGCTGGTCGACGGCAAGGTGGTGCAGACCGGAAGCTATGATGAGCTCAGCAACACGCCGGGAATGTTTGCATCCTTCGCCAAGCGCCAATTGCTTTAGTGATATGAATCACCCGGCGCGAACGTCCTTCGCAGCGTGATGCCAGTCACTGCGCCAGGCCGGCGCGAATCTTAGTCTCCCGACCATAGACGAAGCGGATTCTCCCTTCGCTAGAAAACAGGAGGCGACCATGAACCACGAACTTCTCAATGACAAAGAGCTTTCCATCGTTAGCGGCGGCAAACCTGCCGGCGGGCACGGCAGCGGCACCGGTGGCGGCACTGGCGGCGGCGGCGGCGGCGGCACCGGTGGCGGCGACGGCCTCGGCTGGCTCCGTAACCTCATCCGCAACATCTTCCCCTTCTAAGGGCTGAAGGCGTTGACAGCACGGAAGAGACCGCCTCTACAGGCGGTCTTTTTTGTGTTGGACGGTCGCTGCAGTGCCGCATCGCGTTTTGCTGCGCAGCAACGAAACATCCTCTATCCGCTTGTCCGGCCACGGCCAGCCGTCAACCGTTACGAAATACCGCAATAAGCAACGCCGAACCTGATATCGCTCGCCGTCGGGCTCTGCTGGCGATAGCATCACAGCCTCGCAGTGGAAGGCGCCGATGAGTAAGCCAGGTCCGGTATTTGCGTGGGGGAGGCTGTCGGAGGACCTCGCGTTGTTCAAGGCGCTCACGCCGGAGCAGCGATTCAAAACCTTCGATGCCATGATCCGGCAGGACCTCGTCCGCGGCGAAATGCTGGTGGCGCAGGGGGACCCCGCCGACTCCCTCTACATTGTGTTGCACGGCGCCCTCGCGGTACGCCGAACCGGCGACTCTCTCCCGATTGCCGAACTCCGCGCCGGAGAGCTGGTCGGTGAGATCGGGTTCTTCGCCAACCTTGCCCGTACCGCCAATGTGATCGCCATCCGCGACACCAGCGTGCTCGTGCTGACGCGCACCGCCTACCAAAGCCTCGCGGAGAACACGCCGGCGATAGCCGAGGCGCTGCTTGCGGCGCTCGCGCTTCGGTTTGCAAAGCGAACGGAACAGATTCCAACGACGCGTACCTCGCCGATGGCGCGCACGGTGGCGCTGATCGATGGTGGCTTTGAGCCGATTCCAGTCGCCTTTTATCGACGCATGCGCGAGACCCTCGCCAGGACCAACGCCCAGATCGTCGATCCGGCCCGCGTCAGCTCGATGTTTCCCGGCCGCGAGCTGGATGCCCCCGAAGTCACCGACTGGCTCAACAAGCTCGAGCAGGTTTCGCCGCTCGTGATTTATCTCGGCAGCGGTGAGGTGCCGGCCTGGACGCGGAAGGCGATCCGGCAGGCGGACATGGTGGTGCTGGCATGTCGCGGAGATGCGCCTGCGGAAAGCCTGACAGATATCGAAACCTTCGCCTGCCAGGTGCATCCGGTGTCGGCCCGCCGGATCGTGCGTATTCATGACCGGCGCAGCGGCGAAGTCAGCGGCACCACGGCGTGGCTCGCGCGCCTGCCCTGCTTCATGCACCACCACGTCGCGCTCGAGGATCAGCTCGACATCGACAGCCTGATCCGCTTTCTGTCCGGGCGTGCGATTGGATTCGTGGCCGCGGGAGGCGGAAGCTTCGGATTCGCCCATGCCGGCATCTACAAGGCGTTTCGCGAGCGCGGCGTGATGTTCGATATCTTTGTCGGCACCAGCGTCGGCTCCGCCATGGCCGCCGGCTTCGCCAAGAACTTCGAGGCTGACCGTCTCGAACGCGGCGCCCACGAGATCTTCGTGAAGAGCCGCAGCTTCCGCCGCCCGACCTGGCCGCGATACGCTCTGCTGGATCACAAGGCGTTCGATCGCGCGCTCGCCGAACAGTACGGGGCGGAGTGCAGGATCGAGGACTGCTGGCGGCCGTTCGCGGCGGTCGCAACCAACCTTTCGACGCACTGCCTCGAGCTGATCCAGTCGGGGTTGCTCTGGCAGGCGGTGCGCGCATCGAGCGCCATACCCGGGCTGTTGCCGCCCTTCTACACCAGGGACGGCGCGATGCTGGTCGACGGATGCCTGATCGATAACGTCCCGCTGGATCCGATGCATCAACTCAAGAGCGGCCCCAATCTGGTCGTGCATTTCGGCGAACCCGAGGTGGAGAGGTTTGACGTCGACTACGCGGCGTTGCCCGGCCGGCTGGAACTGGCTGCCGCGATGCTGGTGCCGTTCCGCAAGAAGCTGCTTCCGGCGGCGCCCAACGCGGTCAACGTGCTGTGGCGCAGTCTCGTCGCCCATCAGCGCTATGATACGATCCCGGCCGCACCGACCGATCACGTCATGCGGCCACCCATTCCGGCCGGAGTCGGCGTAACCGAATTCGAACGCCACACCGAGATTTTCGACTCAGCCTATCTCTGGGCGCGGCAGCGCATCACAGTGCTCGAAGCGGAGGGCAATTCCGCTATTGCCGCCATTCTTGGAAGCGGTGCGCTGACCAGGCTGTGAGCGCTACATCTGTCTTAAGTCGACAGCACGGCCCGCAACTCCGCGGCCAGCAGGCGCGGAACGGGGTCGCCGGGACACTCCGCAGCCAAGCCTTCAAACAACTGCGCCGCGCCGGTCTTATCGCCTTCGATCAATCGATACGCCGCAATATATCGTTCGCGCCAATCCGCCGAGGCCTCCGGCGGCCAGGGTTCAAAAACCTCGACGGGCACGTCAAGGCCGCGCAGTGACGCGACACCGAGCGGCCTGAACAGGGTTGTCGTGCAGCGCGCGGCCGCGAATGGCCCGACACAGATTGTCGATCCATAACGCTTGTTGAGCGCCTCCAGGCGCGCCGCCGAATTGATGGAATCGCCGTGGGCAGTGTAGTCGAGCTTTGACCTGATCCCGATATCGCCGACAATGGCTTCACCGGTTTCGATTCCGATACGCGTGCGGCCAAAGCCGATGTGAGACGGTTCGATCCGGGACTGGAATCCCTTCGCCCATATCCGGATCTCCTCGGCGCAGTCGAGCGCGCGTTGCGGATGATCTTTGAGATCGAGCGGCGCGTTGAAGAACGCGTGGACGGAGTCGCCGACGATCTTATCGACCATCCCGCCATGCTTCATCACAATGGCCGCCATCCCTTCAATATATTCGTCGAGCACGGCGACAAGCTGTTCGGGTCCTGCGCGATGCGTCATCGCGGTAAAGTCCTCGATGTCGGTCCACAGCGCAGTGATCTCGCGCTTCTCGCCGCTCAACTTCAGGAGGCCCGGATTCTCCGCGATCCTCTTCACAACCGCCGGCGCCAGATGTTGCTCGAATCGGCTCCGGATGCGTGCTTCGCGACGGGCCACCAGCGCGTAAGAGCTGACGGAGGATGTCATGAAGACGAACAGCCCTCCTATGGACGGCATCACGGGATCGATCAGCCGATCCCCGAGCAGAGACGCGAGGATCGCCCCCGACCAGAGAGCCGCCAAAGCGGTCAGGCCGACAAAGGCGCCCAGTACCGGCGACAAAGCAGACGCCGCGCCCACGGCGATCAATCCCATCATCAGGGTCAAAGCAAAGCCTAACGGGACCGCTTGTGGCGCCCGGCGCGCGTAGATCTGTTGAATGGCATCGGCCTGAATCTCGACCGACGGGACAAGCGGATCAGTTGGCGTTTCGCGCAATCCGCCAAGCTCCGGCGCCGATCCGCCGATCAATACAATAGCGCCGGCAAGCCGCGCGCGTTGCATGGCGTTGTTGCTCACGACATCAGCAGCGGAGATCGTGCGCGCCTCCCGTTTGCGGATATCGGCGCCGGCCAATCGCAACAGGCCGTCGCCGGGCAACGGCACGTCGAGATCGCCGACGATGATCCGCTGCGGGTTGGCATCGACGGAATAGGCCGGCGAGCGCTCAAACAGCCGGATCGCTTCCAGCGCCAGGCCCGGTCGCGTCGCTTCGCCGGCGCCGACGAGGAGCGGCACGCGCCTGATCCTGCCATCCGCGTCTCCGGGCAACGAAAGCGCGCCAAGCCCTTTCGCCGCGTCGACCAGCGGCGACACCGGCCCGAGGCCGCCGGTCATCCGCCAGAGGCCATCCAGCACGACCGGATGGCGTGCGAGAACCGGCACCCCTGGGACGCCGTCGGCCTTGTCGGCATCGAGAACAAATCCGAGCGCCACCGGAACGCCCTTCATCGCCGCGGCGAGATGCTTGTCACCGTCGAGAAGACCGCCGGCGAGCGCGCTGATATCCTGATTGCCGGTGAGAGAGCCGAGCTGTCGCGCCAACGCGGCTGGAGAGCGGGTATCCACCTGCGTAAAGAGGACATCGATTCCAACGACGGCCGGCTTGCCACTGGCCACCGCTTCGACGAGACGTGCCATCGTCTCGCGCGGCCACGGCCACGGCCCCAAAATGTCAAGCGTGCGCCGATCGATATCGACAACGACGACCGGAACAGCGCTTGCTGTCTCCTGCGGCTTCGATCGGCGGATCTGCCGGTCGGCCGCAAGCACCACATCGAATGCCCTTTCACGAGATACGTTCCGCCATTCCCTCGGCATCAACAATATGGCGGCGAGGAACAGCGCGAGCGCTAGAATGCCGGCAATCAGACCCGAATGAGTCTTGCCAAGCTGGCTAAGCATGAGACCCGTCAACTTCGGCGAGCTTGAGCGGATCGCAGAAGATTCGGTCCAGCGTGCGGCCAATGGCGCCGACTTCCTCCAGCTTGCCCAGTGCCTCGTTGATCTTGGGACGACTGGCGCCGAGCAGCAAGGCGAGTTCGCCCTGTGACATGCCGAGATCAAGCGGCAGCCGCTTTCCCGGCACGGGCTTGCGGTCGCCGATCGCGACCAGGAAGAAGCGCGCCAGCCGGACATGCATCGGATGAAGCGCGATCGACTCAAGTTGTCCGCTGGTGTCCCGCAGCCGGCTGCAGAGAAACGATATCAGCCGCTCGGACAGCACCGGCCGCGCGGTCCAAAGCTTGCGAAAATCCTCCTTGTCGAGCCGGTAGGTCGTCACCGCCGTAAGAGCGGTGGCATCGGCGCTCCTTGTGCCGCCATCAAGCGCCGCAATTTCACCGAGCAGTTCACCCGCTGTCGCATGCCGAAAGCTCAATTCGCGACCATCCTCCGTGGCGATCGCCAATCGCACACGTCCTTCCGCGACGAGGTAAAGGCCCGTCGCGCGCTCGCCGCGCGTAAACAACGCCTGTCCCTTTTTGAATTTGGCTTCGCGAAACGACGGAATGCAGGCCTCGAGATCCTCGAGAGCCAGGCCCTTGAAGAGTTCGGTTTTCGACAGAAGAGAAACGAGAGTATCTTTGCTGGACATTTGTCGCCTGAATGAAAGGCCTCGGTTTGCAATGATTTGACGTCAGACCGGAAAATCTCTTCGCGTCTTCAGGATCTCCATCGTGAAGTTTCCTGCATGCCGTGCGAAATTGATCAGACAAGCTAACTAACGCTGTCCAAAGCGCCGCGAATCCGCTCCGTGCCCCACTTGGTGGCCGCGGAAGGTTTCGAACCCGGAGTGGCCAGGTTTGTCCCCTCTCCCGCCTGTAGCACGACCTCGCTCCCGCCTCCGGAAACAGTGACCGTGCCGTGATCGACAAACACGCCAAAAACGCCGTTGCTCGGTCCGGCAAAGAATTTTGTGCCACGGACAGCAATGAGGCCGTAGGAACTCCTGATCTTCATTGCGGCGGGCCGGCTCCCACTCGGCCGGTCAAAAAGCAACGGACCGGACTGCAGCGAGATTTCGCCTCCGGTGGTCGAAAGAAACTGGTCAATGACCAGTTGCGCCTTTTCGCCGAGCTTGATCGTCGTGTCCTCGCCCATCAACATCGTCAGCCGGGAGGATGGCCCCGTCCCGACGCGATCACCGACAAAAAGCGAGGATGCTTTCTGCAAAGGCCGCTGCTGGTTGCTCGCATCGACAAACGCTTCGCCCTTGATCTCTTGAACGCGGCCGGCAGGATCGGCGGCGCGCACTGGCGAACTGAGGGCTGCTGACGCAAGCAGCGTGCCGACGAAGCCCAAGAGCTCTCGTCGATCGAACGGATGCCCGAAGTATCGCCGCGATCCCTGAAGCATGAAACGCATCGTACAATCCGCTCTATTGCGGGATTGATGCTAGCGGAGCAGCCAAGTGCAGGCAACCGGAAGCCAACAATGGCTGGCCTCCTGTGTGATCTCACTACCGAACTGCCGATCAACTCAAGCAAATCGTAAACCAAATGGATGACACGCGGCCGCGACCGATGTTCTCAAGCCCGCATCGAGCGCGTTTGGATGCTGCCACGACAAATCACTGCGACAAATTGCAGCGCCGGCTTCCTCTAGTCTGAACTCTCTCTGCCGCATGCGGGAGGGAGACGCCGAACCACCTCAAGACTCTCGGGTCTTCACAATTGCCAGCTCCGCAGCTCACTTCACTCCCATATAGTTCCTTATTTTCCAACGTGTTATCAGGCATGCAACCACTCGAATGCTTGCTGTCTTGAGCTGTTCCCCAGGGAACAGCGGGGTAAAGCGCCGTCCCCTATGCTCTGCCGCCGACGTGAGGCTAGCGATAACCGCTGCCGGTCGGACGAGATGGAGAAAGTCATGATCACCCGGCCCAGCAACACCCACAGCCAACTCGGCGACAACGAACCCAATGCCGTCGTCGGCGGTCACCGCAAGTTTCGCTATAAAACGATGTACGGCCGCACCTATGCCATCGGCTACGTCAACGGCCGCACCCTGATGGTAAGGGTCGACTGATTAGCCAGAGGATACGGCCATCATCACCGTATCCTTGCAGGTTGATGATTTGCTTGATGCAGACGAAAGAGAATGGGACAGCAATTCGCTGTCCCATCCTTTGCGCGGTTTGATGGACACTCTCAGTGACGTCTTCCGCGAGGCCTCAGCGATCTCGACGATGCCGCCTCGGCAGCTTATGCGTCGAGCCCTTCCGAGCGATGTCGCGAACCGTCATGCGCGTTCGAGCAAGGCGGCAAGGCGCGGATCGCTGTACTTGCTGGCGACTCCAGCGCGGCGCAGGTCCTCTGCATACATCTCCAGCATGGCACGGATGACGGCAGGGTGCTTTGGCGCCACGTTGGTCGTTTGCTTTGGATCGGAGCGCAGATCATAGAGTTCGACCGGCTCGCTCGGCGTAGCGTAGAGCAGCGACCAGTCTTTCGTGGTGATGGTGACAGGCTGCCATTCGACCACTGTCCGCATCAGATCGTCGACCACTTCGACCGTCTCGCCGGGATTGGCGAGCGGCAGGGCCGTCAGCACGTGATCGCGCCCTTCGAAGGGCTGACCGCGGACCGCAGGAAGCAGCGAGAGTCCCTGCATCTCCGCCTGGCGCGGCAGGCCGGCCATGTCGCAGATCGTGGGAGCGAGGTCGAGCGCGCAGGTCAGCTTGCTGGTTCGTCCGGGCTTTGCGCCCGGCACATGGATCAGCAGCGGCACCCTGGCGATTTCCTCGTAGAGCGGCGAACGCATCCACGTCGCTTCGCCGGGCGCCCTGCGGACCATCTTGCCCATCAACCCATGCTCTCCCAGCAGGAAGCCGTGGTCCGAGACGAAGATGATGGCGGTGGAGTCCTCGATGCCGAGATAGACGAGTTGGTCGAGCAGATGCCCGATCCAGCGATCGACCAGTTCGAGTTCGCCGCTGTAGAGCGCGCGCGCCACCGCGATGTCGCGATCGGTCATGCCGTGCTTCTTGCAGTCGCCATAGGGCGGGTGCACGCGTTCGCCGGCATAGTCGGGAAGATAGTGTCTGACGTAATAGGCGGGCGGGTCCCACGGTTCATGCGGATCCCAGGTGTCGACCAGCGCAAAGAACTTATCCTGGTAGATTTCCTCCAGGCACTTAGCTGCCTGCACCATGGTGATCGGTGCCGGGCAATCCATCTCGCCGGTGCGCGGATCGGGCTTCACCTTGCCGGTGATCGGCCATTGCGGAAGCTTGCCTTCGCCCTGGCGCTTGGTCTTGTTGGGTGCGGTGTAGGAGCTGTAATGCGGCGTTCCCAGAAGCTGGGATTTCATGTCGTAGAAGAAGTTGAAGCCGCGATCATATGAATAGCCGTTGACCTGGTAGAACGGCGTGTCCACCACGCCGAGCGTCGTGTAACCCGCTTCGGTCAATGAGGTCGCAATCGAGCGATCGGCGCGCGGCAGCGCGCCCCAGCCGACGCCGGCAAAGGCAGGCTTGCCGGTGAGATAGTCGTAGCGCGCAGGCACTGTCGGAAAGCTCGACGCATAATAGCGATCGAAGACCATCGAGCGCGCGGCGAGCCGATCGAGATTGGGAGTTCGGACGTGGCCCCCGTTGTATCCGAGCATGTCCCAGCGGACAGTGTCGGATACGATCATCAAAATGCGTTCCACCACGGCAAACCTCCCATTTTCCGCGTTCTTTTTTAGTAATATATCACATATCACATAACGTCAACTGTAATACGTCACACGTTACATTTACTCACCCGCGAGTTTCGGATAGTGACAGCCATGGATCTTCGACAAATCGGCGCATCGAGTCTGGTGTCCGGACCCAGCCTGCGGGAGCAAGCCAGGCAGGTGATCCGTGGACTGATCATCACGGGACAGATGCAACCCGATCAGCTCTATTCCGTCCCGCGTCTCGCGATCGATCTCGGCGTCTCGGCGACACCCGTCCGCGAAGCTCTGCTCGATCTCGCGCGCGAAGGCCTGCTTGAGCCCGTGCGAAATCGCGGCTTCCGCGTGGTCTCGCTTTCGCCTGGCGAACTCAACGATATCTTCGCGATCCGCCTGCTGCTCGAAGTCCCTGTTGTCGCCGAGATCGCGCGGGCCCGCCTCACGCCCGCGCAGACCGAGCAACTGCGCCATCTTGCCCAGGCCACGAAACGGGCCGCCGATGACGGCAATCTCATTGAGTTCCTGGAGACCGATCGCCAATTCCACGTCGGACTCATCGCTACACTCGGCAACAAGCCCCTCGCCGACCTGGTCGAGACGCTGCGCGATCGCGTTCGGCTTCACGGCTTCAAGAATGACTCGACGCGCGAACATATCGCGCAGTCGGCCAGCGAGCATTTCCAGTTGCTCGACGCGCTGTCAAAGCAGGATGAGGCCGGCGCTGTGGCGGTGATGCGCCGCCACCTCGAACGATCGCGCCACGTCTGGGGCGAAGGCGATCGCAAGCCGCACACCGAAGATCAGACCTGAATCGAGGTCAGCTTCTTCAGGCACCGTAGCGCGAATGACGATCGGCTGTGGCGGATGCCCGGAATGCGATAAAGCTTTTCTCGCAGGAAGCGTTCGTAGCCGGCCGTACTCTCGACGGCGACCTTGACCAGATAGTCATAATCTCCTGTCGTGAGATAGGCCTCGATCACTTCGGGCAAACCAGCGAGCAATTCTCCGAACCGCTCCAGCACCTCCTCATCGTGACGGTCGAGCGTGATTTCGATGATCACTGTTTCCGGCAGACCGAGCTTCTCCTGATTGAGGAGCGCAACATAGCCGTCGATGTAACCCTGCTTCTCCAGTCGCTTGAGTCTGTTCCAGCATGGCGTCGTGGATAGCCCGACCTTGTCGGCCAGCTCCGCCGTCGTGAGCCGTGCATCGGCTTGCATCGCCCGCAAGATGCGCCGGTCGGTCTCGTCAAGGCGCAGTGAGTCCTTCCGCCGCGTCGCTTTCATGACCGAGAACTCTATTCTGGGTATTGGTTCATTTCCGAGGATAATTATATCGGTAACTTGTCAAATTGCCAGACGAAAGGAAGCCTCTTCTCAGGAAACACGGATACAACTTCTCCAAATTTGAAGGGGATGCCGTGTTCATTCTGGAGCTGCACGCAAGCGATCTACATGCCGCGCTCGGTCGCCTTCTCGACCAGGTGCGCGTCGCCGACCTTCGGCTGGCGGCCGTCGATGCCCGCCAGGAAGCCGGCGAATACAAGATCCAGGCTTCCATCGACGTCCGCGACCGCCAGGCCGTCGAAAGGCTCGCCCGCCGCGTCGGCGCGATCATCGGCGTTGCCGCGATCGAGGTGAGAGGCGGACGTCAGCACGCGATACTGGCGGCCGCCCCATGATCTCACCCGATCAGGCGCGCAATGGTCGCCGCAACAGCTTCCGACAGGTCCGCTAACCGTCCCTCGCGAGGCGGCTATTCCCAGGACCAGGCGGAGAAGTCATTTTCGAATTGCGGGACTTCCTTCCACACACCCTTCAGCTTCTTGCTCGCAATGGTGATCCATTGCGGCTGGAACAGGAAGCCGGCAACCGCATCGGTAGCCAGCATGCGCTGCGCGTCGCCGAGCAGTTTGGCGCGTTCGGCCTCGGCCGGTGTCGCCTTGATCTGCTGGTAGAGCGCGTTGAAGGCCTCGTTGTTATAGCCGAGATAATAGTCAGGCTCGGTTATCTTCACGAGATCGAACGGCTCGACATGCGAGACGATGGTGAGATCGAAATTGTGCGGGCCGTTGCCGGCAAACACCTGTGACAGCCACTGCGCCCATTCGACGTTCTCGATCTTGGCTGTTATGCCGACCTTGGCGAGCTGGGCCGCGAGGATTTCCCCGCCGTTGCGCGCATATGATGGCGGCGGCAGCTTGAGGCTGAGCTCCAGCGGCGTTTTGACTCCCGCTTCTGCCAGCAGCTTCTTGGCCTTTTCCGGGTCGTATGGATTGATGCCGGTCGTGTCGACATAGCCGAGCGATCCCGGCGTATAAAAGCTGCCGATCGGCGTGCCAAAGCCATCGACTGCGCCGTCGATCATCGCCTTGCGATCGATGGCGGCGAGAATGGCGCGGCGAACCCGCACATCGTCGAGCGGCTTCCTCTTCTGGTTGATGCCGACGATGGTCTTGGCTTTGGAGCCGCCGATCAGCACATTGAAGCGCGGATCGGCCTTGAATTGCGCCACGCTGCGCGCCACCGCGGCGCGCGGAAACGCATCGATGTCGCCCGACAGCAGCGCTGCAACCTGCGCGGAGGGATCGCCGATGAAGCGGATCGTCACCTTGGAAAGCTTGATCGCAGCGGCGTTGCGATAATCCGGCCATTTGTTCAGGGTGATCGACGATCCCTTGGCCCAGGCACCGAGCGTAAAGGGTCCGGTCCCGACCGGCTGCGTCGCATTGGTCGGCGCGCTCTTCGGCTCGACGATCGAGCCGCCGGCCTGACCGATCAGGAACGGCAGGTTCGGTTCGGAATATTTGAGCACGACCACGACCGTCTCCGCGTCAGGCGCGGTGACCGACTCAAACGCCTGGTACAGGCTCTTGTCCTTGTTGGTGCTGGTCGGCGCCGCGTTGCGATCGTAGGAGAACTTTACCGCAGCGGAATCGAACGGCTCGCCGTTGTGAAATTTGACGCCCTTGCGGAGCTTGAACGTATAGGTCTTCAGGTCTTCCGACGCCTTCCAACTCTCGGCGAGCAAGGGCGATACCGAACCGTCCTCGTTGATCTTGGTCAACGTCTCATAGAGGTTATAGAGCGTGACCTCGGCAATGGCGGCCGCGGCTGCGTTGGTGGGATCGAACCCCGGCGGCTCCAGCGTCATGCCCATGATGACGCTGTCCTTCTTGCCCTGCGCCAGGCTCGGCAGCGGCGCGGCGGCGAACGCGGCCACAACTGCAAAAATGGCTAACTTTCTGAACATCGCTTGCTCCCCTGACATATCGCGCGACCAGACTAAGCCAGTCCCGCATAAAAGGCTAACTCTCCTCCGACGCTACCGGAGGCAATGCCATGACAGTCTCGGCGCGATGGCACGCGGCTGATTGCAATGGACCCACCGTGCGCAGCGCAGGCGCGACCTCGCGACAGTGCTGGTCGGCGAGCGCACAGCGTGACGCGTAGGGACATCCCGTTGCGCCCACCGAATGCGAGGCGATCACCTGCGCACCGCGGCGCCGGCGCACTCCGCCGGCCCGGGCGCGCGGCACCGCTTCGAGCAGCGCCCGCGTGTAGGGATGGGCGCAATGCGCGAACAGATCCTCAGGGCTCCCCTGCTCGACGATCCGCCCGAGATACATCACCGCGATCTCGTCGCAGAGATAATCCACCACCGCCAGATCGTGGCTGATCAGGACGTAGCTCAATCCGAACTGATCCTGCAGGTCTTGCAGGAGATTGAGCACCTGCGCCTGCACGGAGACGTCGAGTGCGCTGACCGGCTCGTCGGCGACGATCAGTTTTGGCTGGGTGATCAGCGCGCGCGCGATCGCGATCCGCTGGCGCTGGCCGCCGGAGAATTCATGCGGGAACTTGTCCATATCGGCCTCGCGCAGTCCGACCTGCCGCAGTACGTCGGCAACGCGCTGACGCAGCGCGGCGCGATCCATGCGTCCGAGCGCGGTCAAGGGCTCCGCGACGATGCGCGCAATGGTCTGTCGCGGGTCCAGCGAGCCGTAGGGATCCTGAAACACCATCTGAAAATCACGCCGGGCGCGGCGTAACTCGTCAGCCGGCAGCCGGTTCAGGTCGCGGCCCATGAGCGACACCGAACCCGACGACGGCCGCTCCAGCGCCATCACCAGCCTCGCGAAGGTCGACTTGCCCGATCCGGACTCGCCGACCACACCGAGGCTTCGGCCCGCCGTCACCTGTGCGGTGACGCCGTTGAGCGCATGCACCTGTCCGGCCGGCCTGAACACGCTTTCGCGCGGCAAGGTGTAGCGCTGCGCCAGATCCTTCACATCGAGCAGCGGCGGTTCGGCGGACGATGACACCTGGTCCAGCACGGTCATGCGCCCAAAACTCCGGCCGCCTCAGCCATCGAAACATCCGTCCTGAGACAGCGCACGCCGTGGCCGGCGCCGACGTCCACCGCGGCCGGCGGCGCCACGCGGCAACGATCCTCGACGATCGCGCAGCGGTCGGCGAAAGTGCAACCGGAGGGCAGATCGGCAAGCTCGGGCACGGTGCCGGCGATGGTCTTCAGCCGGGTGCCCTTGCGCGCCCCAAGGCGCGGGCGAGCGCGAAACAGCCCCTGCGTATAGGGATGTCCCATGCGCGTGAACACCGCTTCCGTCGCGCCGCTTTCGACGACGGTGCCGCCATACATCACCATCATGCGCTGCACATTCTCGGCGATGACGCCGAGATCGTGCGAGATCAGAATCATCGACATGCCGCGCTCGGCAACGATATCCGCGATCAGGTCGAGAATCTGTCCCTGGATGGTGACGTCGAGCGCCGTGGTCGGTTCATCGGCGATCAGCACGTCGGGCTGGCAGGCCAGCGCCATGGCAATGGTAACGCGCTGCCGCTGCCCTCCGGAGAACTGGTGCGGATAGGCATCGACGCGTTTCGCCGCATCGGGCAGCCCGACACGATCGAGCAAGGCGATGGCCTGCTTGCGCGCCTCTCCCGCCGAACAATTGGTGTGGCGCCGCAATGGTTCGGCCACCTGGCGGCCGATCGTGTGCATCGGATTGAGCGCGGTCATCGGCTCCTGGAAGATCATGCTGATGCGATTACCGCGCAGCTTGCAGTAACTCGCATCCGGCAGACCCACCAACTCGCTGCCGTCGAGGCGGATGCTGCCGCTGATGACGGCGCTGTCGGGCAGCAGGCCCATCAGCGCCAGCGCGGTGACGGATTTGCCGCATCCGGATTCGCCGACGAGGCCCAGGGTCTCGCCGCGCCTCAGCGAGAAACTGACGCCGCGAACGGCCTGCGCGGGGCCGCGGCTGGTGTTGAGCCGCACGCCGAGGTCGCTGACTTCGATCAAAGGCGCGTTGGCGGACACGGTCATGCTCAACGCTCCCGCGCCAGCCGGGGATCGAGCAGATCGCGCAATCCGTCTCCGAACAGATTGAGTCCAAGCACAGCGATGGCGATCGCCGCGCCCGGATAGACCGCGAGCATCGGCGACTGGAACAGCAGCGTCTGGGCATCGTTCAGCATGCGACCCCAGGACGGTTGCGGCGGCTGCGTGCCAAGCCCGAGATAGGACAACGCCGCTTCGGCCAGGATTGCGAGTGCGAACTGGATCGTCGCCTGAACGATCAGGATCGGCAGGACGTTGGGCAGCACGTGCTCGATCGTGATGCGGAAGCCGCCTTTGCCGCAGGCGCGCGCGGCCAGCACGAACTCCCGCGCCCAGATCGCATTGGCCGATCCACGGGTCAACCGGACGAGAGTCGGAATCTGAAAGATGCCGATGGCGACGATCGAGGTCACCATGCCCGGGCCGAAGACCGCCGCCAGCATGATGGCCGAGAGCACCGCGGGAAACGCAAAGGTGAAGTCGCTCATCCGCATGATGATCTCTTCGGTCCAGCCCTTGCGCGCGGCGGCGATCAGTCCAAGACACACCCCGAAAGTGAGACCGATCCCGACGGCGATGATGCCAACCATGATGGTGGAACGGGCACCTACCAGCAGCAGCGAGACGATATCGCGGCCGAGCACGTCGGTGCCGAGCCAATGCGCGGCCGACGGTGGTCGCAGCTTGGAGGCCACGTCGATTTCATAGGCGGACCACGGCGTCCAAACCAGCGACAGCAAGGCAGCACAGAGCACCATCAGGCTGAGCGTGCCCCCCGCGACAAAGCTGCGGTGGCGCAGCGCGCGGCGCCAGAAGCCGGTTGCAAGCCGCGGACGCGCAGTGGCGCCGCCAACCTCGACTGAGGCGCTCAGCGGCGTATTCATAGGCTGTGTACCTTGATGCGCGGATCGATGAAGGCGTAGAGCACATCGACCACAAAGTTGACGATGACAACCACCGCCGCCAGCAGCATCACGCAGTTGCGCACCACGATCAGGTCGCGATTGGCGATCGACTGGAAGATCAGCCGGCCGAGACCCGGCAGATAGAACACGTTCTCGATCACGATCGTCCCCGCCAGCAGGTTGGCGAACTGAAGGCCCATGATCGTCATCACCGGGATCATCGCATTGCGCAGCACGTGCTGCCACAAGACGTCGCGCTTGCTCAAACCCTTGGCGCGTGCGGTGCGCACGAAATCCTCACGCAGCACCTCGAGCACCGCCGAACGCGTGACCCGTGCGAGGATCGCCGCCTGCACCACCGATAGCGAGATCGCAGGCAGCAGCAGCGACTTGATCCCGGCAATGATGCTTTCGTCCCAGCCGGCAAATCCGCCGGCCGAAAGCCATTGCAGCTTCACCGAGAACAGCAGGATCAGCAGGATGGCGAACCAGAAATTGGGAAGCGCGATGCCGAACTGGGTCAGCGACATCACGCCCACATCGCCGAGCTTGTTGTGATTTGCCGCCGTATAGATTCCGGCAGCCAGGGCCAGCACGACCGTCATGGACATCGACATGACGGCCAACGGAATCGTCAGCGTGAGGCGCTCCGCAATCAGGCCGGCGACAGGGGTGCCATAGGCATAGCTGTTGCCCAGATCGCCGGTCAGCATCCCCTTGATCCAATGGACGTACCGATAGTACAGCGGCTGATCCAGCCCGAGCTTGACCGTCAGCGCCCGGACGGCGTCAGGCGAGGCATCCGCGCCCATCAGCATCTGCGCGGCGTTGCCGGGCAACGCATCCAGAACGAAAAAGATGATGAGCGACGCGCCAACCAGCGTCGCCAGCAGTGTCAGAAAGCGGCGGAAAAGGAAGACGCTCAAGTCTCGATTCCCTCGTTGGCGGCCAGTCCCTTGCCGGCGATCAGGTGTGATGGCGGCCGCATTTTCGTTTAGACGTCCAGCCCCGGCCACCGGCCAAGCAGTTCTTGCGAGCCCTCAAACAACGCGCTGACGCGCAGCAGTTCGATGTCGCCACGGAATTTGCCGACGAGTTGAATGCCGAACGGCAGGCCGTCCGCATCAAAGCCACAGGGCAGACTGACCGCCGGATGACCGGTCATGTTGAACGGCATCGTCCAAGGAAACCAGCTTGGCCGAACGTCGCTCAACACTCGCCCGTCGATTTCGATCGTGCCGAACAGGTCCTGATCGATCGGAAGCGCGGTGCGGGTGATGGTTGGCATCGCGAGAATATCGACCCTCTGCAACAAACTCTGAATCCGCCGGAACAAGGCTGTACGGTCAAACATCGCCCGCTGATAGTCAACGCCGCTTACCTTCGTGGCCAGCGCCAGTTGCTTTTTGAAGGTTTCGCTCAGCACGTCGCCATGATCGGCCGCGAGCTTCTCGAATCGCGTGCGCCAGGCAGTGTGATTGATGGCCCGCCAGATCGGCTCCACCTCAAATCCGTCGGCGGACATTTCCTCGACCTCGGCCCCAAGGGCTTCCAGCCTGGCAAGCGCCGCCTTGAATGCGGCTGCGACGTCGGCCGCAACCGGCCGGCCTGAAGGCGCAAGGCAGAATGCAATCTTGCGCCCGCGCAGATCTCCGTTTGGAGCCGATCCCTCGACGAAATTCCATTGCGGGAATCCTATCGACCACGGATCGGAAGCATCTTCTCCCGACATTGCCTGCATCATCAGGGCCGTGTCCGCGACGGTGCGCGTCATCGGGGTGACGTAGGTCTGGTTGCCGAACGCGTCCTGCACCTGGCTGTGGGGAATGACACCGTTGCTTTGCTTCAGCCCGACAACGCCATTGCAGGCCGCCGGAATCCGCGTCGAGCCGCCGCCATCCGTCGCGATCGCCAGAGGCGCGATGCCGCTGGCCACGGCAACCGCCGCTCCCCCGCTTGAGCCACCGCTCGAGCGCGCGCCGCTCCAGGCATTGCGCGTACGGCCGAACAACGGCGAATCCGTCAGGCACTTGGTGCCGAACTCCGGCGTCGTGGTTTTGCCTATGAGGATGGCACCCGCTGCCCGCATGCGCGCCACGGCGACCGCATCATGATCAGGAACGTTATCCTTGTAGGGGACCGCTCCGAACGTCGTTCGCACCCCCCTGGTGTTAACCAGATCCTTCACGGTGAACGGAACGCCGTGAAGAACGCCCGGCGGCTCCCCGGCCATGACCGCACGCTCCGCCTTGCTTGCCTCGGCCATCGCCTCGTCGCCGCAGAGCGTGATGAAACAGTTCAACTCGGGCTGCATTCGCTCGGCGCGGGCAAGAACGGCACATGTAATTTCAATCGGTGAAACGTCCTTGCGGACGATCCGTGCGCGGAGTTCAGTCGCAGGCAGGAAGCACAGTTCATCACTCATCGCGCCAAGGCCCCGGGATCGAGTTGACGCGAAGATGACATTCGCATTGACTTCAGGTCCAATACCATCGGACAACGGAGCCATACGATTTCGGTATGGCACGAGATTTCGGTATGCCAATAACGGACCTCCGCCGTCTCCGCTACTTCGTTGCCGTTGCAGAAGAACGCAGCGTGGGTCGGGCAGCCGTCCGCCTTCGCATGGCGCAGCCGCCATTGTCGGTTCAGATTCGCAAACTGGAATCGGAAGTAGGAACTTCGCTGTTTCGTCGGGACACCCGGGGAATGGAGCTGACGGCGTCCGGTCGGGCCTTGCTGTCGCGCGCGCGTGAAGCGCTGGCCCTGACGGCTGAAGGTTTCGAGGCAGCCAGGGCGGTGGCGGCGGGACGCCGGGGGAGATTGTCAGTCGGGTACATGTTCGCGCTCGCCCACGCCGTGTTGCCCAAGCTCGTTCCGGAACTCCGAAGGTCGCTTCCGAAGGTCGACCTCGAATTCATAGAACTGAGCGCGTCGACGCGGGAGGCGCGGTTGCTGGACCACAGCGTGACTGTCGCACTGTGCATGCCTGCAATTCGTCACAGCGAAATTGAGGCCTCCACGATCGGAACGCAGCGATTGATGCTGGCCATGCCGGCCGGTTCGCCGCTGGCACGCTCCGCGGCCGTACCGGTGAAAAGACTTGAGGGCCGCCCGCTGATCAGCCTGCCCGGGGCCGCTGAAGATCCCGCGACCTCTGTTGTGACGTCGCTGCTGAGGCGGCATCAGGTCGGCATGCCGGTTGCGAACCGGGTCGAAACGGTCCACTCGGCTCTCAGCATGGTCCTCGCCGGGGAAGGCCTGGCGATCCTTCCAGCCTGCGCCGAACTCGGATGTCCAACGGGTGTCGTGTTCAGGCCTTTCCTGGATGCCGACGACGCTATTGATGTCGCGGTTTGCTGGCGCCGGGATTCTCTCAATCCGTTAGTCCGGAATTTCCTGAAGTGCGCCGAAAAGGTGATCCGCCAAGTTTGAGCCGATCGATATTATCGCGCGTTCGCGCTCTTGCCAGCCGGCTGGCGACGAGGATTTTTGTCGGAAGATTCTCCGGGACAATCCGGCCGCTCTGCAGTTTCAGGCAGGCCTAGGCCGATGCCTGGACAGCGACGTTCCTGCCAGATATCGAAGCGCCTGCTATGGCGCCGTGCCCAAGGCGATCCAAATCGCAACAGCGATGCACCAGACAATAGCCGCGTATGGCAGAGCAATACGCATTTTGCCTCCGCTCAAAATCGCACGAAACCAACGGGTGAACAATATTGGAATAACGTTCGTTCGTACCGCCCTGATTGAGGTCGATAGCCGCGCGGCCGCCGGCACACAGCCCGCGCTGATCATGAACTGCACGAATCGCACCTAAGACTGTCGCCAGACGACGCGCCAAGTCTACCATCCAATGGGGGTACCCCTTAAAAAACGCTTCTGCGCCAAGGAAGTGTTCTGGTTACGCCGCATCCAGCCGAATATCGTCGTGTGTCAGAATAGCTCTGCACTGATTCGATTGCAGCCTGGACTGTCCCATGAAGTCCAACCTATCGATTGGCGTTCGTGTTCGAATGAGCGCTCTTGGTGCATCACGCTGCGCGCGCCTTGCCAACAAGACGGGCACGATTGTTGGAGGGAGCGTCTACGTGAATAGCGTCAGCGTCTTGTTCGATGGAAATAAATCGCCGACCACCATTCATCGCGAATACGTTGAAGTAGTGCCACCAGCCCTGGACACAACACGAGACAGCCTGGCAAAGCGGCACTGAAAGCGAGAATTTCGTCTCACCCGATTGGGTTAGAGCGCGCCACCAGTACCGATGAGGCTATCGTCTCATGCGAAAATGGCCAGCCGTACGGACGACATGTTCGATCCATCGACGTCGCCGATGACTTGGTACTTCCAGGTCACCTTTATTGATTGGACCGGCACGGATTTCCCTCAGCCTGTCCCAGCTTCCATCAATCGGAAGAGATGGGCTGCGCCGGCTTGTCCTCAGGGGTACCCGCGCGATCGCTCTGCGAAATTGCGAGCGCCGCAAGCACCGTCCGGTTACTGATCTCGAGCTTCTGAAAAATGTGATGAAGATGCACCTTGATGGTGCCGTCGGTAATACTCAGGCGCCGACCAATTTCCTTGTTCGATAATCCTTCGGACACCAGGCGCATGATCTGGCGCTCACGATCCGTCAACGTTGTCAGCGCATTCTCAGCGACCGCGCTTTGCTCCCGAGTTATCGTTTGCTCAGGCGAAAGCAGTGGCAACAGCCGCTGACCTGTCGCAACCTCGCGCAAGGCCTGCATCAGAGCTTCGGACTCCGTATCCTTCGAAATGACGCTGTAGCCTTCGGCCGCAGCTGCCATAACCAGTTCGCAGTCCTCATCAGATGCGGTGAAAAACACCAGTCGCGTGGAAAGATTCTCGGAATTGATGACGGAGAGAATTTCCGACTCGGTCACGCCAGGAATTGAAACGCCAAGAATTGCGATGTCCGGCCTGAACTTCCGCAGCGCCTCGATGCAACTCGCACCGTCACTGCAACTCGCAACAATGTTGAAGTCGCCGTCGGCGCCAAGCAGGCGGCTCAACCCCTGCAGAACGATCGGATGCCGGTCTGCGATCACTACGCTGGTACAACGCATCGGGCGGTCCTCAGCCTGTCCCCCCAATAACTTAAACCCCACTCGCCCCTGCTTGTTTCACTGCTAGCCTAAACGAGTTCGAGACAAATTTCCAACAATGCACGGCATTTGATGCCGCAACGCAAAACGAGGTTAACCTGCGTCCTGTCTGCCTGTCTGTGTCTCAAAAGATGTAACCCCTTCGCAGTGCTTCCGTAGAAGTACGGATCGGTTTCGAGTCACGCGTTACTCGCTTTCGCATTTCATCATTTGAAGCTCTCGCGCCAGTGCATCTGTACTTGGCGACACCGTCAGCAGCGCAAAAGTTTCACAACGCCTGATTAGCGTCGCGCTATCAACTCGCTCAGAGAATGCGGCAGAAGGGGTCGTTAGCCATTATGAACGACATCCATCTGCCCGAGCGGGCACTATAACCAAAGGTATATAGGGATACGGAGAATTCGAATCTAACATTCGTAAAGACTTTACTAACGCGGATCCCTCGAAACCTGCCAAGCCGATATCCCTGCGAACGTAGGAAAGCAAGCATCACAGATTCGGGGCCTTTCAAATCCGCCAACAAAAAACCCCTTTGAACGAAGGAGCAAGACGACCGGAGAAGAAGTCCGACTGAAGTACGAGCCAATCATTTAGTTCAAAACAATTGCGTTTGGCGGGAGAGTAAAATGCGGAGGCAAAAATCTTTTACAACGGTTCTCGTTGGCAGGAGCATCTTAGTTAGGGAAGGAATTGCCAGAATCCTACGCGCAGCAAATTGTCGCACATCCGCCTCGGTATCGTGCGCTGATGATTTGCCGCCCGGCAAACTCCAACCACATCAATTGCTATTTCTCATTGTCCACACCGGTGACGATTTCAGCGTCGCCCTCGAACAGATCGAAATCTTGCGACAGAGGTATCCGGGCGGCCGCTTTGCAATCGTGGCCGATCACTATCGGCTGGATGAACTGGTTTCGGCATTTCGGGCCGGCGCCAATGGCTTTTTCGTCGACGTAATGAGGTGTGACGTATTCATCAAATCCGTCGAGTTGGTGATGATGGGTGAAACATTTTTTCCGCCGGCATTCCTGTCATTGTTCCTCGATTCCAAAGGCAACCATCTGCCTGAGGCGACGCCGAGCGACGAAAGCGGCGAGGCAATCCTCGTTACAAGCGAGGACACGATCGCGCCGCAGCTTTCCCCTCGGGAGAAGTCGATCCTGCGCGGCCTGATCGAAGGCGAGTCCAACAAATCCATAGCGCGAAAAATCGACATCGCCGAGGCGACCGTGAAGGTCCACGTCAAGGCAATCCTGCGCAAGATCCGGGTCCAGAACCGGACGCAAGCGGCGATTTGGGGGATGAACAATCGGGCAAGCAGCTTTCAGCCCTCAATCGCAAGTGTGAGCGAGCGACACCCGAACACCATCGCGGCGATCTCCGAAATCAAGCAAATCGGGGGGCCGGCGCCAGTGGAAGTGCTTAACCACGAGACAAATCAAGCCGAGGTAGCGCGTTACGACGGCCTGATCCGCAAGGACATCAACCCAAGGACTGTTGGCGCAGCGCGGTTTGGTAAATAGCCGGCGATCGCGGCGGGATTTGAAAGTCAGTGCCGCCGCGGTTTGCATGCGTTGCGTGCGCAATAGCGAGGCGTGCCGCCACGACGTCTTCGCGTTGCGCGATGTCCGGCTGCCGACATCGAGATCGAGCCAGAATGGCACGCGAAAGGCCGCGGCGAAATCTCGCGGGCGCTGACGGGCAGGCGGGCCCAAGCTGGCGGCCTATCTCGATCTGCACGAAGTCCTGCAATGTCACACGGACACATCGGCACCGAGGACGCTGCAGACGATCCGGCTCGTGTGCGACCACCGGGAGCCGTCGATGCCGACCTAGGTCGGGTAGCGTCCCTGCGTCTTGGCCAGGCGAAGGGCGGCGACGACAGTCGTATCCGTCGACGGTCGGGAATGCCGCTCGTTGCACGCCCTTGACCGGACCCACACGTCGCTGCGTTCAGACCGCGACGGCGCTCCCCGCCCCTTCTTGCGACGAAGCCTTCGAAGACGGGCTTGGCCGGCCCCGGGAAGCCTCGCGAGAAGCGGACGGCATCAAGACCGTACCGATGAACGCGGCGGGCCTGGCTGGGGCTCAGGGGCGCGCACACCGCTGACCGGGCACACCTGCTTCTCGATGATCTCGGCGGATGATCGGATCGTCGATGATGCGCTGGGATCATGCTGGCTGGAGCTGCGATCGCTCCATCAGACGATCCCTGAGGTTATCGTAACGACACAAACCGCATTGATGTGCGGCAGAGCGTCACGGTGCGTCCTGGTGTCAGGATGGCGGTGGCGCGCGCTTGCGCCGGTCCTAGTGCGCGAGGGCGCCTCGTCGCCGCTTGGATCGGTCCGGCGGGTTCTCGAATTTGAACTGCGCGACCTGTCGCCAAAGCTGCACCTCGTGGCCGTTCACCAACTGCTTGGCGCGCTCTTTCGCGGCATCGTCGTCAGCGCAGTCAAAGTTGACCACGGCCACCAACCGGCCGTGTTCGTCCGAAACGTAGACACGATAATGCGGCATCGTTTGTCCCTACCGTCACCGTTTTATCTGCAAGTTACGCTGCCAGGTATGGAGATTTCGGGTCTTAACGGGCTACCTCTGATGGGCGGCGTGCGCGCTGCCGCAACTCGTCCTCAAGCCCGCTCATGCGGTCGGACCATGCGGTGCTTGCTCACCCCCCCCTGGAGCGGACGCTCGGGCGGTGCCGGTCGGCATGCCTGGACCGCTCCTGGACGTTAAGCTCGATACCACGATAGCCGTTGGGGTTCTGCAATTGCCAACGCCAATGGTCCGCGCACATTTGCTCCAACGATCGCGCCGATTTCCAACCCAACTCCTCCTTCACAAACGTGGGGTCGGCGTAACAGATGGCGACATCCCCTGCCCGGCGCGCGCCGATTTCATACCGAATCGACCTGCCGCTCACCGCCTCAAATGTTCGAATGACTTCCAGAACGCTGCTGCCGCTGCCCGTTCCAAGGTTGACCGTGAGCACCCCTGACCGTTTCAGATGGCGCAAGACACTGAGGTGACCGGATGCAAGGTCGACGACATGGATGAAGTCGCGGATACCGGTGCCGTCCGGAGTGTCATAGTCGTTTCCCCAAACGAGCAGCTTTTCTCGCTTTCCAATCGCCACTTGCGCCACAAACGGCAACAGGTTGCTCGGAACGCCCAGCGGGTCTTCTCCGATGAGTCCGCTTTCGTGCGCGCCAACCGGATTGAAGTACCGCAGGATACCAATCCGCCACTCGTCGTCGGAGCTGTAAAGATCCCTCAGCATTTCCTCGATAAAGAACTTCGTGCGGCCGTACGGATTTGTCGGTCCGAGCGGGTGCTTCTCGTCGAGCGGCAGATAGCTGGGTATGCCGTAAACGGTTGCGGACGAACTGAAGACGAGCGACTTCACGTTTGCCCGTTTCATGGCCGACACGAGCCGCATCGTTCCCAAGACGTTGTTCTCGTAATACGTCATTGGCCGAACGTTGGAATCGCCCACGGCTTTCAGCCCCGCAAGATGAATGACCTCAGTCACCCCGCAGGAACGAAGGATTTCGTAGATGGCCTCTTCATTCCGGATGTCAGCGTGCCGGAAGACGAACGACCGCCCGCAGATGGATTGCACCCGTTGGAGAGAGGCCTCGTTGCTGTTGGAGAGATTGTCGACTGCGACGACGTCAAGCCCGGCCTCCATCAAGGCGATACAGACATGAGACCCTATGTAGCCAGCGCCGCCTGTCAGCAAGATCATTTCGGCCACTTTCCGTGTTCGTCCAACCGGCTTCCGTGCAATGCCTGCCTGGGCGCGCCGGCTGCGCTCTCCAGACCCGGACCGCAATAACTGTTTCTGCGAGAAAGCTTCGGCAGCCGCGCCAAGACGTGTCGTGGCGTAGACGAACGCCGTTGCCGCAACCCTCGTCACCTCCTCCCGACGCGCAGCGGGTCATTCCCGGTCGCGTCGACCCGGCCTATCGCTGACGGGATATTTGAACTGCTCAGGCTTCGGGGAGAAGCGTCAGGACGGTCATGATATCGCAAGGTGACCTCGACTGCGTCACCCGGCTGCAACTCGGTATCTTCGCTTGCGATAATCCGCTCCTGGCCCTTGTCGCCTTTTCTAATGATGGCAATCTCCGTTTGGTTACCGCTTCCGCGCGCGAGTTGTGATCGCACCATCGAAGTGTACTGAAGCTTCTCGCCGACGCTCTGCAACTTCTCGCGAATCTGGTTGAGCTTTACGCTGGTGTCTTGCAGCTCACGGAGCAGATCGAGCCTGCGCTGATCGTCAAGCTTTGCCAGCCTTCTGGTGAGCTCGTCCTGTTGCTTCTTGGCCTGCAGCAGTTGCGCAGAGGTCTGCAGCTTCCGGGTTGACGACAGCAAGACCGCGCGACGCGCGTCCGTAACGCGAGGGCTGGTCAAGGACCCCCTGCCATAAAGATCGGACGCCTTTTGCAATTCTTCGAGGTCTGTGTGAAGTCCCTCTTCCTCTTTCTTCTGCTGCTCCGAGAGCACGCGGATCTCGTCGTCTCCCCGTCGGACGCCGCCCTGAAGGAATGTCTTTTCCTGCTGAAAGTCACTCTGCTTCGTTTTCAAATATTCCGTTTCTGCATTGACTATTTCCGAGATCGCCGATCGAGCTATCGGCACGTCCGTCAGAATGCCTGGATTGAGCTGCGTCGCCTCTCCAAGCTCATTCTTGATGCGCCACATACGCGCCTGTTCTTTGGCGAGTTCAGTCCATAGCGATCCGTACTCGCTTCTCAGATCCGCCGACTCGAGATACGGATTGTTCATTCTAATTCGCATGATGTCGTAGCCGCCTGCCACAGCAACGAGTTGGCGCGCGGTGATGGACGGACGGTAAGGGTACTCGCCCGGCTTCGACACGTCCCCATTTACGTATATCGGTCTGTATTCCGCCACCATCGTTGTGACTTGATCTGCGTCTATCACGATGACGGCCTCGCGCTGTCGAAACACCTTGCTCGCCAGTGCGGCACCAATCTTGTCCCGGGCCTGCGGCAAGGGCAGGCCGGCCACTGGAAGCATTCCGACCAGTGGTAACGAAATATTCCCGTCCATTTGGACGGCAGCACGATGCCGCAGCTCCGGAACACCCGCCACCGAGACCTCCAGCACGTCTCCGATGCTTACCCGATATTCGGCCTTTGCTTGAGGAACGAAAATCGTGAGGCCAACGGCCACCAGGCCCCATTTGATGCTGCGGCCCAGGATGCTGCCGAAGACATCGATATGGAAATCATTGCGCAGTCCGGCATTCCGCATGGTAGCAATTCCCTGCTTGGACGTGGTCTATGGGTGAAGTTCTTCAAAGCTCCTGATGGAAGGCAGCGCGCCTGCATCGCTATCGTCCGAGCGACCGTCCAGATAAGCGATCCGCACGACTTGCCGTTCTTTTGCTCTCCACATTGGCGCTGTGCCGCTCAGTGTCTCCCTCGCCGTTCGATTGATCAGTGCTGAGCATTGCGAGCGGATTTCTTTCCGGCAATTTTAATCCCGCGTTGCCGCAGCTCAATCGACCATCGTGGTTACCCCTCCCTACCCATTTATTGCCAGTTCGAAGTGGCGACTCCGATGCTACTGATTTGGCCAGGGGGACGGAATGGCTGGGTGGCAGAGTGCGATGAGTTACGCCTCCTTTACCAATTTGCCGGCCTCTACACGTTCGGTCGGCGTCGGCAGGACACTCCCGGCACGCGTCGGCAAGAACCGATTAGCTGCCCTGTTGGCATTGGCAGCAAGTACCGAATTCCTGCTCATAACTGTAGCGGCCTATTTCGCCGCCATCCTTTATCATCGACTGATCCTGGGGCAGGTCCTGGTCTCGCCGGATCCCGCCAAGTACATTCAGGAATCCCTTCTGATTGCTACCTTGGAGCTGCTCGTTTCCATTGCGCTCGGCCAGTACTCCCGGATCCTGACGCAGCCCCGCCACATGTTCCTATGGAGTGGCGCAAGCAGCGTCTTCCTCGCATTCTCCTTCTTCCTCTCGACGATATTCGTTCTGAAAATCTCCGAAGAGTACTCACGCGCCACTGTCATCGCCCAGGCCGTGAGCGTCCTCCTCGCGGTACTTGGCACACGGGCAATATGGTTCTCACTACTGCAGCCGGCTATTGCAGCGGGACTGATCGACGCCAGGCGCATCGTTCTAATTGGAGACCAGGGTCACTGCCTGCAGTTCTCCGTTCGAGCGATGGGCACCGGAATTCGCACCATCCACTCGTTCGACTTTCCGACGGTTCGCACCGACGCCTCCGTACCGGCGCTTCCCGACGCGGCCCAAGCACTACTTGATGCGCGCCAGCTTGTCGCAAACTGCCGGCCCCTCCGAGCAGATGACATTGTGATTTTACCTTCGGAAGCGGACGTTCCGTCTGCTCTCGCGCTTGCCAGCGCCCTGTCAGACCTCCCGGTTGACGTTCACGTCCTTCCTGTTGGATCCATCGATCTCATGGCCGTGTCGCGGATCACTCAGTTCGGTGACATGGTGACGATGCGGATCTTCCAGTGTCCCCTCGATCCTTTCAACCGGGCAATAAAGCGAGCATTCGACGTCGCCGCTGCAATCGCCGGGCTGATTATGGTTAGCCCCCTCTTCGTCATCGTTGCGCTCGCAATCAAGCTCGATTCCCGTGGGCCGGTTTTCTTTCGCCAGACACGGCACGGCTACAACAACGAGCCGATTCGCGTGCTGAAATTCAGATCGATGACCGTGATGGAGGATGGCGACAATTTCAGCCCTGTCACCAGACACGATCCACGGGTGACTCGTCTGGGACGCCTCTTGCGCCAAACCAATGTCGACGAGCTTCCACAGTTGTTCAATGTCCTGGCCGGTGACATGTCGCTGGTCGGGCCTCGCCCACATGCGACCGCGCAAAACGAGGTGTTCGTTGAACTGATTTCGTCATTTTCCCGTCGCCACAACGTCAAGCCGGGCATTACCGGCTGGGCTCAAGTCAACGGATACCGTGGCGAGACTGATACCCTCGAGAAGATGCAGCGCCGTGTGGAGCACGATCTCTACTACATCGACAACTGGTCACTCCTTCTCGATCTCAAAATCATACTCATGACCTTCTTCTCCAGAAAGGTGTATTGGAACGCCTACTAAGCGACTCCGGCTGCCGCATCTTCCGCCAGCTGACTTTTTATTTGGTAGTTCGCACAGCGCAACAGGCTTGGGTATCCGCGGTATCCCATTTGCGCCCGCTGTGCAGAACCGCGGTAGTACAACTAGCAGGGCTGGGAAGTGAAAATGCTGCAGAATTTTAGAACTGATAGCTCCGCAACTCAGGACACTATGCTGCCTGAGTCTCGTTCACCTATCGAGCCCCTGCTGGAAGGGCTTTCCTTCATACGGCGGCACCTCGCGATCATGATCCTGGCGTGTCTTGCAACGGTTAGCGCGGCTCTACTCTACCTCGCTATTGCAGTGCCGACGTATACCGCCACCGCGAAACTCGTCGTGGATGCGAAAGCGACTCCAGGAGACACGGCATCCGCGTCAACGATGGTGGAGGGTCAGATCGCAGTCATAAAGTCTGAGGGTCTCGCTCGCACCGTGATACGGAAGCTCAGCTTAGCAGAGGATCCGGAATTTGCCAGGGGCGGCCTGCGCAGCACGATCAAGTCGACATTCCGGATGCTCGGCTTGAGTAAACCGGACACGGAATCCAGCGTGATGCGGCGCGCTCTCGAATCGTTCGATCGCAAGCTTTCGGCCAAGCGCGTCGGCACTACGTACATTGTCGAGATTGCCTTCGACTCCGTCGACCCTGAGCGCGCGGCCCAGATCCTGAACACCGTTGCGGAGATGCATATTGCGGCGCAAATGGACGCAAAGATCAAATCCTCTTTGCGAAGTGAGAAATGGGTCAGGGATCAGATAAAAGAATTAAGCAGCCAAGCGTCAGCCGCCCAAAACGCTCTGGCGAATTACCGTAAGAACAAGAGCAACAGCGCGGATCCTGCAGAGCCCGCCGATCCGGGAACACCCCCATCGCAATTGACGGCGAAAACGCAAGCTGACCTCTCCGAACTTGAAGCCACCGCGGAATCCACTGCAAAGGCTTATGATAATTTTCTTCGTGTGCTGCGTTACATGGAGGCGCAACAGCAATCCTCGCCGACGTTACAAGTGTATCTGCTGATCGAAGCGGCCCCTCCCATGGACGCCAGCTCGCCGAAAGCGGCAATCGTCCTTGGAATATCGATCGTGGGAGGCGTGCTCCTTGGTGTCGCTATCGGAATGCTGCGCGATCTGTCGGATCGAGGCTTCCTCCGCACCAGTGGGGACGGCACCGTTCCCGTGGTGGTCCTTCAGCAAGGTGAAGGGGCGCTGGCCAAACAGAACTATACACCCGCGGCCTTGTCGACGCTTCGACGCCAGAACCCGAGGGAGGAGCCCGGTGGGGTAGCGGAGCACGGCGGAATCAGGCGTGGCCTGGACGCGTGATCGAGTCCCGAGGATGACGACGTCACGGCCGGGCTCGGGCACAGCGGTGGTTCAAGGCGGCGATGCTTCAGCCGGCCTCCCTTCGGCACGAGCCGGAAGGGGTAGTCCAAAAGGGTCGCGGCTCGATGCGGCAGCACGAATATACTCGGTGGGACGTCCTCGATATAACAAACTCATTGTTGATTTTTTTTATCGTCGGCGCCAGCCGTAGATGTTCACAACGGCAAATCTCTTGGGCTCCTGCTCCTCATCATCGAGTGGAGTCGCCCAGGGATTGGCTTGGTAGAGCACGCCCTCGGCGCAGCACGAAGCGTATATAGCAAGAAGCGTACATGGCAATTTGCTTTGTGCAGTATTCAATGAAGTGAATCGAGGGCCTTGGATGCTTGGATCCCTCTTTGGGAAGTCTGTACTGGCCTTCGCTTATCGTTGCTCTGGCGCAGTGGTAACGTTCGCCTTTGGCGTCTGTTTTGCCAGGATGATGAGCATCGAGGAGTATGGCGCCCTCATGTCGCTGATGACGTTCGGGTTGATCGCCTCGACGATTGGCCTCGTCGGTCAGCAACTTCTTGTGGTACGGGAAATACCAGGTCTCGCGGCCCGGAACGACTATCCGGCGATCGGCTCGATCGTCTCAAGCCGGGTTCGTGTGACATGCGTCGGCAGTATTGCAGCGACCGTGATCGCGCTCCTGATATTCGTCGTCGCTCACGGCCGGGGAGGAATATTCGGACGCTGGGAGTATTCCGCGTGCTTGCTTCTGATACTGCCATTGGCATTGATCGAAATGCAGAGCTCAGTCGGTCGCGCGCTCGGCTCCGTCTACCTCGCACTTGTGCCGAAGGACGTGCTGTGGCGATTGCTCATCATACTGCTCGGCGGAGCTCTCTTCGCCACGTATGGCCATCCGCTGAAGGCGGCAGATGTTCTCGTGATCGCAACCGGCGTCCTGATCCTGCTGATCGCCATTCCGGAAGCTTACCTGCGACACCTCGCCGACGGCCATAATAGACTGTTCACCACGGCGGCGAGGCGATCGAAGGAGGGCATTGCCGACACCCTCTCCACTTCAGCACCGTTCTGGGTGACCAGCGTAGCCCTCGTCCTGTTCGTTGCAATCGACATCGTCATCGTCTCGGTTATGGTTGGCCCGGAATCCGCCGGATACTACTACGCCGCCAATCGAATCGCGCTCCTTCTCGATTTCTTCCTGGCGACCTTCTGCGTTCCCGCCGCACCTCTCATCGCGCGCCTGTTCGACGAGGGACGCCGCACCGAGATCACGCGTATCATGTCAGGTGCGACACTGGCTGCCTTTCTCGCAGTTCTTGTGTGCGTCGTGGCATTGGCGCTGGTCGGCGACATCGTGTTGATGGTGTTCGGAGAGAATTTCGTCCGCGCTCACGGCGTCCTGATGGTCCTGTCGGTCGGTATGCTGGCGTCAACATACTGCGGTGTCGGCAGTATCGCACTGAACATGACCGGGCATCAGCGGGCCGCGATGTACATCATGGTCGTCACTTCCGCATTGGGGATCGTGGCCATGATTGGCGCGACCTGGAAGTTCGGGATCTGGGGAACAGCGACGGTTGTCGCCATCGCATGGGTGGCGAACAGGGCATCGATGGCGGCCTACATCTATGCGATGGAAGGGATCGATCTCACCGCCACCACGGCGCTGCTCGCTGTCTTGAAACGCAAGAAACGGGTGCCCGCATGAAGGTGGACCGGGGCGCATTCGATCACGAAAGTTCAGGAAGCCGGCCTTCGATTGGGCCGGTGAGAGTTCTCACCGCCAGTACGCGGATTAGCGGGCTGGTGGTACCGTACCGTCCGGATATTGCGCGGCTTCGGGATGGTGCCCGGCGTGCGGGCCGCAATCGCGACGGACAAATGATGGATGAACGGTGGCTAACCACGGTCTTGTAGAGGCAGATGTTCAGCAAATTTCACAGGCAATCGGCGTCGCGGCTCAATGTCGTGGTGGTCACCCCCCTTGGCGAAGGTGGAAAAGGTGGAATCGATCGCATGATGGATTCCATCCGGTACGAATTTCGCGAGCACCCGCGTGCCAATGTTGATCTTCGGTTTGTGGCCAGCCGCGGAGCGAATATTTATCTGTCACCCGTCGTGTTAGCCTGGGCGCTTCTTAGAATAATCTACCTGCATGCGTTGCAGGGGATCGACGTCATTCACATCAACCTTTCTGCCAATGCAAGCGCATACCGGAAGTTTATCGTTGCGGCAGTCGCGTCGGCGTTGCGCATTCCCTACGTCGTCCATCTACATTCAGGCGAATTCGGTCACTTCTGGGACTCGTGCAATGGATTTGCACGCCGTCGGATAGAAACTCTGTTTTCCAACGCCAAATTCGTAATCGTTCTTGGTCGGGTATGGTCCGATTTGATAACTACGCATTTGCCGGAACTGGCAGACCGCATAATCATTATGCCCAATTCGACCAGGAAGCAGCGACACGATTCTCACGCCGATGGCCCGGTCAAAATCCTGTTTCTCGGCCGTCTTGGTCCGGCCAAGGGAATTGGGGAACTCCTCGATTCGTTCGAGATGATTCGGCATCGCAATGACTGGCAAGCAACACTTGCCGGTGATGGAGCCGTGACAGAGACCCGTATTTTGGTCGAGCGCCTTGGGCTTGCCGGACGCGTGAGCGTACCTGGATGGCTCGATGACGGCGGTGTAACGGCTGAACTACAGGTGGCTGATATTCTTGTCTTGCCGTCCTGGGTCGAGAACCTGCCAATGTGCGTGGTGGAAGCTTTCGCTCATGGACTAGCCGTTGTGTGCACTCCCGTCGGTGCCTTGCCAGAGATTGTGGAGCACGAAAGGACGGGTCTTTTGGTGCCTGTGAAGAACGCCCCGGCCCTCGCGCAGGCGTTGGAGCGGCTTCTAACTGATCCCGCGCTTCGTGCCCGGCTCGGGATTCAAGCGCGCGCCCAGCATGCCATCCAGTTTGAGATCGGCGCCTACGTCGATAAACTCGTAGGCGTGTGGCTGGGAGCTTCACGGGCGGAAAGGCGCCGGGCCGACCCTTCAAGCTCGATGACCGCCGGCGCCCGGTGATCGCCAGCGCGATTATTGGGGTTGACCCACATGCGCCCGAGCGCGGGTTCCGATTGATGAGATCGCATCGGGGCAGATCATGCCGAACAGACACGCGTTTCTCATAGCGTTAACCGGCGAGTTGACGCGGCACCGTTGTATCCGGATCCCGACCACCTTCAGGAGTACCCACAATTGGTAGCTACTCAGCTACCGGTAAACCGGTCGATGTGTTTTTATTCTCAACGCTATTGCCTACACTTGCTCAATGAGGTCGGCACCTCCAGGACGACCGTAACAGGAGGCGAGGTAACGGGTGGATTCGATCCCGCGTAGCTGTCATCGGCACGGGGCATCACGCACCCGCTGAGTGGGTCCTAATGAACCAGATTTTGAAAAACTGTCTGTACTACGGCGCCAGTCGAGTTGGAGAACTGCCTTTCTTACGCGCACGCTTCGCGGCCAGAGCCGCTATCATTCTATTTCATGAGATACAGCGCGATTGCCAGTCGGAGTTGATGACCGGAACATCAGCTTCGCTCTTCGAGTATTCACTCAATTGGCTGCAGCGAGAGGGATGGTCAATCGTCGGCCTGGATGAGTGTCTTGAGCAACTGGCAAGGAACGATCAATCGCGCCGTTATGCTGTTCTGACTTTCGACGACGGCTATCGCGATAATGTCTCGGTGGCGCTTCCGATCCTCGAGCGGCATAACGCGCCGTTCATGATGTACGTGCCCACTGGCGCCCCAACGCGAACCATGAATTCGTGGTGGCTCGGTTTGCGAAAACTGTTTCTCGCGAACGACACGGTTACGATCGACGCATTGGGCCGGCATTTCCATTGTTCTGATATTCGAAGCAAGACATCCGCATTGACCGAGGTGAGCCAATGGGTTCACCAGGATTACCGGCGCAGCGCAATGCTCGCGCCGACGTTTATGGAGAATGGAATTTCGCTAGCCGCATTGAATGACGAATATTTCCTTGACGAACGCGAGCTTGGCCTGCTTGCGCGTCATCCGCTCGCGTCAATCGGCGGCCATACGACCTCACATGCAGCGCTTGCGACCCTGGACGAACCTTCAGCGCGGGCCGAACTGGCCGATAACCGTGGCTATCTCGAAAATTTGCTTCAATTGCCGATTCGGCACCTTGCATATCCGTATGGCGGTCCCACAGCGTGCGGTCCTCGTGAAGAAGATCTGGCGAAGGAGGTCGGCTTTCAAACTGCCGTAACAACACGACAAGGGCGGCTGTACGAGCACAAGCTGAATGAGTTTGCACTTCCCAGAATTGGATTCAACAGTCGTTCAGGCTTCTCGGCTCGAATGAGCGGCATCATCGAAGCGGTGCAGGCGCCATGACCCTGCCCTCAAGGTCTTCATCCAGTTTGACGTTTGATCTGGCCCACCACAACTATGAAGCGCGGCCGCTTTTCGGACGAGCAGATCATCGGGATTGGTTATCGACGTTTTCGGATTCGCAGAGGCGTGCGCTAGCAGGTTCAGGATGCCCGAGGAAATTGCTCTCAGCATGAACACATTTGATTGGTCAGGATTACTCTCACGGACGGTCAGTCCCCTAAAACTAGGCTTGATCGCCCGAATCTGTTTGGGCTTGAGTCCTCTTTTTCTTGTCCTTGGACCGGCGTCACCCACCGACGCTCCCCGGCTTCTTTTCAAGTCGGGCTTCGAGGGAAGCCTGCAGTTGGGTGAACCTTATGATTGTGAAACATCATGCTGGCAGGACATCAAGGGTTCAGATTCAGCGACCGGCTATAGCTGGCCACCTGAAATTTGGCAGGGCGGCGCAAAGCTTCAACTTCTCGCCGACACGCCAGTCACGCCAGACGCGGTCAGCACGTATGTCTTTAATGATCTCCAAAGAGTCATGGGGCCTCACGGTCGGCCATCCTCGGTTCTGTATAGTGAGATACGGAAGCACGGCGGCAGTTCAACACAAACGCCGTATCTTCTCACGCCCTCCACCACCGCCTTGCAAGGCGACCTTTACGTCAGCCAATGGATCAAACTTCAGCCTGACCTTCTGGAACGGCTTGGGCCAAACAGCTGGTGGGTGCTCTTCGAATGGAAGACCAACGCACAGCAGAGGCTGATTACTTATATCTGCACCGACGGTATGAATAAGCCTTACTGGTATATGAAAACGGACGATCTTTCGGGTGGCACGACCAAGGATTTCTGGAAAATTGCGAACCGCACCGCCTTGGTGCCGATCGGAGAATGGTTCAAGTTCGAATTTTTTTGGCACCGGAGTTCTCAACGCGACGGTCGCGCATGGCAGGCCATCAATGGACAGGTAGTGTTCGATCGCTTTGGGCCATTGCTTGGCGGAAACGATCCCATAAACCGGATTATGCTAACGCAAGTCTATGCTGGTGGAACTCTGCCATTGTATCAGTGGGTCGACGACATCGAAATATGGGATGGATTTCCCTGCGGAGACGGCGCGCCCTGTGGGACCAAGGTGGCTGTCCCCCAATGACGGATGAATGTGAAATGTGGCTGCGGACCAAGGGCGCGTCGTCGCAGCCGCAAGGCCGACGGGGTTCAAGCTGGTGATCGCCGCATCAAAACTTCACGGTGGCTCAGGGCACAAATCCATTGCCGGAGTTCATCGCATGTCACATTCAACGACCGCATCGATGTCATCCACGTGCCGGCAAGCCACGCTGCCTGATCACCTCATCGACGACGTTCCCGGATAGCTCCTTCTGTCTTTTCCCGGCCATGAAGAGCACGAACAACAGATTGGACTGATGGAATATCACACCGTTCGTGACAAAGAGCACGAGGAACAACGCAATGCAGGGCATCCTGTATTCAGGATCCAGGCGTGACAGGATCACATACCATGCATAGAGGACGGCGGCTGTGCCGGCGAGTCCGTAACAAACCATCAAATTAAGAAGGTCGTTATGAGCGGACAACGGGAAGGATCCATATAGCCAGATCGCACCACGCCCGAACAGCAACTCCAGTAACGATGACTTTTCCAGCATTTGACCATAGTAGAGCCAGATTTCGTCGCGCCCGCTCGTCAGATTGGTGGTGTCCTGCTCAAAGAAATCTCGATCTCGATAGAGAATTCGCTGGAGGAAGGCATCCATCAGTTCGGAGTTCGACAGAAGAAAGGCGATGCAGGCGCCCGAAATGATGAGCGTCACCAGAAACGCTCGCAAGTTAAATGAGCTGTATTTCTTGATCAAGAATGCCAGCAGGAAACCAAGGAGGGCAGATCGGACATTAAAAGCGGTTAGCAAGAGCAATGCAACGATTGGAAAGCCGATCCATTGATTGATGATCAGAATCGAAAACTTCGCTATCGTCTGGGCGACGACATGGAAAGGTTTCTCATTGAGGTTGGTTAACAGATCTGCGTCGAGCCCGCCCTCGCGTAAAAAGAAAATGAGCAATAATCCGCACAACACGGGTGTACCAAACATCAAAGCCCGTTTGCGTAACACGACAAAGATTGACGGATCGCAGCGCGACAAGAACAGCAGGAATATGATCGGCAACAGGACCGTTATGGAAAAATAGAGTTGTGGGGTCGCTGCGGCAGGTATCCAGAGCAGGTTGACTATCACCAGCCAGAAGACGGCAAGGCAAATAGCCATGTCCCCGCGAGTGGTCCCGGATAAAGCAATCTTGATGGCCGTCAGCCCCAACGCCACGACGACATAAAGAGCCACCACCACTGTTGCCTTATCCTCGGGACTAAGAATATCGGCAGCGCACCTAAACATAAGGAAGAAGAACAGCGCGTTCACAAACATCCGCGGGTGCTCCCTAGGGGGTCGCAACTTTCAGGTCCTGGTTATCTTTTATGAGTTTTTGCTGCCAATTGCTACCGGGAGACGGCGTATCGGGGCGAGCGTCTAATCTGCCACAACCTCTCGAGGGGAGCGATACGCCCTGAAGGACTACCAACATTGCCCCGTTCGGCTAGCCCGAAGAGATCGCGGGGTGCCAGATCCAGCGCATTTCAAGGCGAAACGCTATCAACTATAGTAGTTGCACAAATCGATGGGTCGGTGGTCGCAGCAGTCGACATGAAAAGCATCAACGATCTGAAACTGCTGTCGAGACCCGTTCTGCACCGGTTAGCTTGGTATCACGCCCGTCTTGCAGCAATGGCCCCGGCGGAGATTGCTCACCGGCTGGTCGAGGCTGCCGCCAGGCAGGCTTCGCGCCAGCGTAGTCGCGGCTGGGAGGCAGTTGAGCCAGTTGGCTCGTTGGCGATGATACCTGACGTCGCCTCCCGGATTCGCGCCGCTCCACCGGATATCTCCGCACTCATCGCACGCGAAGCCGACTACGTCCGCACAGGTTGTTTTCATCTCCTCGGTGCGCGATGGCCAGAGCCGCCTGTCATGCCCGCTGACCCCGAATTTTGGCGCATTGATCCCGACGATGGCCAACCATTTCCGCAATGGGACGCCTTCACCTTCGACATTTCGTTCCGACATGGCATCGGCACCCGAGAGATAAAGCGCATCTGGGAGCTCAATCGGCTGCAATTTTTGGTCCCGCTTGCCGCCGATACAGTGCTTAGGAATGATCAGCAGCCTACCCTCTTGGCTATTGGTCTGATCAGATCATGGATGGCCGGCAATCCACCTTTTCGCGGCCCAGCCTGGAATTCCGGAATCGAACTCGCGCTTCGTACCGTTTCCGTCGCACTTGCGCTTTCCATCATAGGGATCGAACGCCTTGACGCCGCCACGCGCAGTGCGGCGCTTCGTTTCTTCTTTGCACATGTCGACTGGATCAGGCGATTTCCATCGCTGCATTCTTCCGCGAATAATCACCGGATTGCCGAACTTGCGGGACTGATCGTCGGTTCGACGATGGCTCCCGGGTTTCCCGGTGCAGTTACATTGCGCGACAATAGCTGGCGCGCGCTGCTCGTCGAGATCGATCAGCAAATTCGTCCGGACGGCGTGGGCGCCGAACAATCTCCCGGCTATACTGCATTCTCGATCGAGTTGTTCCTCGTTGCGGCCGCTGCACTTGGATACCAAGGCAACCTGCCGGCAGCTACCAAGGACCGGCTCTCGGCGTGGGCTGAGCATTCCCTTTGGCTGATGGACGCCGACGCAAGAGTACCTGCGATCGGCGATTTCGACGATTGCCGTGTGATCGCGACGACGCAAGCGCCCGAGTCAAAATACGTTGCGTCCGTTGTCGCGGTCGTTTCGGGGTGCGTAGGCCGCCCGGATCTCGCTCCACCGGCCACGGATCCAGGTATTCGAGATGCAGTCCTGGGATCCGCCACGGTATCACCAGCACAACCGGTTGGAATACGTTCATTTACGAGCGGGGGTTATTCGGTAATCCGAAGCAGCCATAAGGCGCCTACAGTTCTGACGTTTGATCATGGGCCAGTCGGCTACTTGTCGATTGCCGCTCATGGCCACGCCGATACCCTCGCCATCTGGCTATCTGCAGGCAACCAGCCTGTCATCGTTGATGCTGGAACATACCTGTATCATTCCAGCAGGGATCTGCGGGACCTGTTCAGGCATACCTCAGTTCATAACACTTTGACTCTTGACGGCACCGGGTCAAGTCGCCCTTCAGGTCCATTCAACTGGGCGACCAAGGCCAACGCGCGACTGGTTTCGTCCGAAAGCGCCCCGGTTTCGCGTATCGTCGCGGAGCATGATGGCTACCTCGCACAGTATGGCCTTGTACACCGGCGAACGGTGCAATTTGACGGCGCTTCGTGCTTCACAATAATTGATGAACTTATCGGATCCTCTGCCGACAAAAAAGTTACCGTATCTTTCCTGCTCGACCCTTCCTGCCGATCAACGGTAGATGCGGATCGCAAGGAGGTACTGATTACCAACAATGATGGTCACGTCGCACGGATCGCAAGCAGCGGCCCGCTAAGAGCCAGGATTGTACGCGGCGATGAAGCTACAGGTCTTGGCTGGCTGTCGCCGTCCTTTGGCGTGCGCCTCCCTACGGATCAGCTTCTCTTTGAAGGGGTTCTAGACAGTCCCTCGACGATCACAATTTGCGTCGTGTAGGAACCTCACCAGTATTGCGCTCGAACGCAGCCGGATTGGTACTATTCTGGTGGACTCGCTCCGACCACTCAGCGAGGAGGCTGTGTCGTTATATTGTCGATCGTTGCTGCCGTACGATAACCAACAGATTCAGACCCCACTGCGCCACGTCTGGAAACACGACTCGCATGGGCGGGATTGCCACGAAGGGGTAATCAGAAAGGGTTTTAGCCGCCCCGCGATTTACGGAATAGAGTTGCATACCAGTATTCAGGTGATCCTTTTGCCTTCCCGGAACCCGCGCGCGTCGAATGGGATGCTTCACGAAACGTTCCGCTGGTGGCCAGAGCCGACGCCTGATCGCGTGAAGGGGTTTGTTCAGCATGTCCGGACTCGCCATGGCGGAACACGATATAGATCCAGTCTACCGTGCACGGGAGGCTAACAAGAGCTTAGCTCTTGTCGATATCATAAAAGACAAAATCCGCACGCCAATAGACGATATACTCGTTGTCGGTTGCGGATCAGGGCGTGAAGCAGGTCTCCTCGCACGAGGCCTTAAATCCAAGACGGTGGGGATCGATATCGGAGGTGAGTTCTCGTTCGATCATGCTGGATCTGCGCCGGCAAAACTATTTGAAATGGACGCCAGAGAGCTCCAGTTCCCCGATGGTGCTTTTGATTTTGTTTTCTCATTCCATGCTCTAGAGCACATTCCTCATCCCGAAAAAGCACTCGCAGAGATGGCTCGTGTTCTGCGATCAGGTGGAACTTATCTAATCGGCACCCCAAACAAGCGTCGGCTGATCGGCTACGTGGGCTCAGCAACCTCGATGAAAGACAAGATATTGTGGAACTTCGCTGATTTCAAGAAACGCCTGAAAGGCGAGTGGAGCAATGAAGCCGGCGCTCATGCAGGTTTCACGCAACAAGAGCTCTTCGATCTGTGTTCGGCGGCGTTTGGCGGCAATCCTGTCTCTGTCTCTGGTCAATACTATTCGAGGCTTTACGGACGACTTGCAACGGGGCTGAGCATGACTGGAATGCATTCAGTCCTTTTCCCATGTGTCTACGTTATGGGGAAGAAGGCCTGAGACTCCGATAGAATCCGCTGGAATAACCAGGCAGGTGATACGGCGGAGCGTAAGGCGGCTCATAGCCGTCAGATTCCGACCCAGTCATTCAGGTCCAACACAATGCCGGGTGCATAGCGCCGACGCGAACCAGCGTCGAGAGTAACTCGATTGCCCAGGCGCGACAGACGGATTCATTTTCACGTTGCTATCCTGAAGGTACGCAAGAAGATCTCGAGATTTGTCAGTGACCAAAGAATTCTCTCGTGGTTCTGCCGACCGTTGAGGTGCTCTGTTACAAGCCTGCGAAGCTTGGGGCCGCTTATCATTTTCGCTACGCTGGACGCTTCACTCACCAGCATGTCCTGTACGAAATCACGGTAAGGACCTCTGAACCATTCTCCGATTGGTACGCGGAATCCTACCTTTCTCCGCCGTACGATTTCCGGTGGCAGGATCTTGTCCATCGCCGCACGCAGCACCGTCTTGCCGCCCTTGCCTCCCGTCAGAAACTCGTCCGGGAAACGCGCTACAACGCTGGCCAGCACGGTATCCATGAATGGCATCCGGCCCTCGATCGACCCCGCCATCATCATTCGATCGCCGCGTTCCAGCAGGTTGTCTGGAAGCCATGATGTCTGATCGAAGAATAATGTACGCCGCAGACTGGATTCTGCCCCCGACGAATACGGGAAGAGATCAGGCGGTGTCGCCGAGAGGAGCCGGCCCAGCATTGCTTCGCTTTCGCCAACCGAAAGGCCGCCGAACCATACTCGCATGCGGTTCACAAGGTCGCGCTCGCCCGCGGCCAATGCAAGGATCTTCACGCGCCGCATCCCATAAGGCAATGAACGCACCAGCGGGTAGATCAGCCGCTCGTGCAACAGGTGTGGCATCAGCCATTGGTACAGACCTATCCACTGCTCAGCCCGATGCTTTGGATATCCACCCATCAACTCATCGGCGCCTTCTCCCGTGAGTACCATCTTCACGCTGCTGGAGGCCATCTCCGAAAGCATGAAGATCGGGACATCGGACGCCTCACTGACGGGAGCACCACGACGCAACACGGCGGTCGACCAATGCTCCATGAATGCGTCGGGTTCGACGAATAGTTCATTGTGAATGGTGGCAAACCGACCTGCAATGACCCGCGCGTGATCGAGCTCCGAATACTCCCCTTCGCGAAAGCCTACCGAGAACGTTCGTACAGGCTCCGCGCTATGCTTAACCATGGTTGCCACGACCGCCGACGAGTCGATACCACCCGAAAGATAGGCGCCGAACGGCGCGTCGCTGCGCATGCGAATGCGAACGGCCTCATCGAATGTCTCTTCGAACAGGCGAACTGCATCATCGAACGACTTGATGTCCGGCACTGTCGTCGCAACTGGCGGCGCAAAATAGCGTGTCGTTTTCAGCGTTCCGCCCTGCCATACGGCATAGTGGCCAGGCTGCAGCTTCTTCACCGCATCGAAGAACGTGGAAGGTCCCGGAACATATCGGTTAAGAAGATAGTGACCGAGTGCTTCGGAATCGAACGTTCGGTTGAAGCCCGAAAACTGAACGAGCGGCTCAATCTCCGAGCCGAAGAGTACAACACCCTGCATCTCGGCGAGAAACAGCGGTTTTTTGCCGAAGGCATCGCGGGCCAGTATTAGCCGCTGCTCTGCTTCATCCCAAAGCGCGAAGCCGAACATGCCGCGAAATCTTAGTACTGCGTCGAGGTGCCAGGCGCGATATGCTTCGATAAGCACCTCGGTGTCCGAGTTCGTGCGAAACCGATGGCCAAGCGCAACAAGTTCCTGCCGCAGTTCAATATAATTATAGATTTCGCCGTTGAAGATTAACGTGAAGCGGCCATCTTCACTCGTCATCGGCTGCGCGCCGCCACCGATGTCAATAATCGAAAGCCGGCGGTGGCCGAAGCCGATCTGAAATCGCTCATCGGACGTCTCGTGGAGCCAGTAACCCGAGCCGTCAGGTCCCCGATGAGACATCAGATCGGTAAGACCGATAAGCGTCTTGCGATCCTGATGCTTTCCTGCCCCAAGAACCCATCCAAATATCCCACACATGGCTATTATGCCCTATTTGGACGGCAATCAGCCGATCGCCGACATATGCTCGTTCTGGGCACCCGCTGCGATGATGCAATCGATCAAAACGAACAAGGCCAGACGACCGAAGAAATGGCTGCGCGAGAGCGCCGGCATCAGCCCGGGCTATCGTGCCGGCTCAATTCGGGTACGGCAGCGCGTCGCTGGCGGCCTGGTGAATATCTTAGACTGAAGGCTTTCTCATACGCGCCCAAGAGGTTTGCCATCTCGTGGTCCCAGGCGAGTTCGTCATGGATCCTCTTCTGGCCGAAGGCGCCCATACGGTCACGCCGCACTGGATCATCTACGAGCTCCAATACCTTGTCGCCGAAGTCCGCAGTATCGGTATTCCGTGCATATAACGATGCCTCGCCGGCCGAAACGCGCCCCTCGGTGAGGTCGAACTGGACAATAGGCTTACCCAGCGCCATGTACTCCATGATCTTGTTCATCGTTGATTTGTCGTTCATCGCGTTGGGGCGGTCGGGATTCACGCAGACGTCTGCGGTCGAGAGTATTGTGAACAGGGTTGCATCATCAACACGGCCGGTGAACGTGACCAAATCGTCCAGCGCGAAGGCCGCTGCAAGTTTCTTGACCTCCTCCAGCTCCGGACCGCTCCCGACAATGACGAACTGGACGTCGTCGCGGTTTCGTCTCCCGCGGATGTGCTTGATCGCTTCCAGTAGCAGATCGATTCCCTCTTGTTTTCCAATGACACCCACATATGCGACAAGGAATTTCCGCCCCTTCTTCCAGGCCGGCTCTGGTCGAAGTGACCGGACGCGTGAAAGGTTGGGACCGGAGCGCACCACGAACACGCGATCTGGGTTCATTCGCCCTCGCTCGATGGCGATGGTGCGATATGACTGGTTTGTCGCTATTGATACGTCAGACAATGCGAATGTAATGCGTTCAAGCAGGACCATAACCCGCCAGAGAAAGCCACGTTGTCCGAATTTTGCTTCATAAAGTTCCGGGTTGATATCGTGCTGATCGAAGATGAAAGACTTTCCAAATAGAAACTTGTGAAATGCACCAACCACGAAAATGAGATCCGGCGGATTGCAAGCGTGGACGACATCAAACCCGCGCGTGGTGAGAACTTTCAAACTCAGCACGAACTCCCAGAACAATGCCGCGCTGTACTCGGCGAGATAGCCCAGGACCCCGCGTCCTTCTCTCGGCAACCAGTGACGATAGACGGCGATTCCGTCGATGATTTCAAACGTGGCGGTCGCGCCCGGTCCCTTGGGACAAATTATGGATACTTCATAGCCATGCCGCGACAATGTGCTGGCCTCCGACCACACCCGGCGGTCGAACGGCACTGGCAGGTTTTCGACGATGATAAGCACCCGGCGGCGGACCGAACCATCGATCCCGGGTTGCGCGGCTGGCGCGGCGTCGACCAAATCCGCAGAAGTGGCATTCGAACCGGCCAATTTGTGAAGTTCGCGGTTGACGCCAGCCGACTTAAGTGAGTGCGCTAGACCCGCTTGATCGGGGCGGCTTGCGCCGCGACCGTCACGAAAGAGTGTTAACATCGATGACCCGCCTGGTGCGTAACGCCATTTGCTTCGCCCATCCTCTGGTGTCGATGACCAGGTCGAACAGCTCCGACTCGGCGACCGACTTTGAGACCAGCAGTTTGCGGAGTGCGGGCAAATTCGAGAACGCATAGCCAAGATTCTGGCCCAACAATTTGGACGGCTCGACGTGAGGATCGTAGATCGACAAGCCGATATGCGACTGAAGGAATTTGCGCGCCAGGTCGATATTGGGGCTCTCGCGAAGATCGTCGCTGTTGTCCTTGAAGGCGAGCCCCAGCATGAGCACCTGTCCGCCGGCCCGGACTGTTTTCACGCAGCTCTCAAACAGAAAATTCTTGTGCGCGTCATTCGACCTCAAAAGCGAATCCACAAGGTGCGTATGCGCCCCAACATCGCTTGCGATGTATTGGAGTGCGCGAACGTCCTTCGGCAGGCATGAGCCGCCGAATGCGCCACCTGGCCTCAGATAGTATGGCGAGATGTTGAGCTTCGTGTCAGCGACGAAGATGTTGTGGACGGTGGCTGCGCTGATATTGAGCTTATCGCAAACGCGACCAACTTCGTTGGCAAACGCAACCTTTAATGCGTGAAACGTGTTGTCGACGAATTTCGTCATCTCTGCCGCGCGATAAGTCGTATAGAAGACGGGCGCCTTTATTTTTGCGTTCAACTCGTCAAGAGCTGAGCACCTTCCCCCGTCCTTCGTCCCAATCACGATCTTCGGCGGATTGACGAAGTCCTGGATCGCTACAGATTCACGCAGAAACTCGGGATTGTAGACCAGCTCGACCAGGTCCATCCTGTCTTTCAACGCTTCCTCGAAGATCGGGAGCACCAGCTCCTCGATCGTGCCGGGTCGCATCGTCGAGCGAAATACGACCGTCAACGTCGTCGTTCGAGCGGGCCCGACCAGCTCCGCGAGCTGATGGGAAACCTCGACAATAAAGCTCATATTGTGAGACCCGTCCGGCGCACTGGGCGTTCCCACACAGACTATGGCCATGTCGCAACTGTCGAGATGCGGGCTCGCATCCTTCGTCGCGAGCAGCAAACCTTTCCTGATCGCACGAGCCACAAGCTCATCGAGACCGGGCTCCGTGATCGGCGACTTACCGGCATTGACGATCGCCACTTTTTCATCGCTGACGTCAACACCAATGACTTCGTGGCCATCCCTCGAGAGGCAGGCGGCCGCCGTCATGCCAACATAACCAAGTCCGAACACTGCAATTTTCATCCCGCTACAATAGCCTTGGAGCCTGCCAGGCAAGTGTAAGCAGAAGGATTGTTACCTGGGGCTGAGTGGGTACCCAATTGTGAGTACGGTGGCGCTATAATTTCAAGTTGCCGTTGTTATGGAATGCAAGCAGAGCGGGCCGCAACCAACCACAGCCGTAATTGCTGCGGCTCGGCCTCGAGGGCGCGGTACCGGACACTCGACCTTCTCCAGGAATAGAGCCCGCCGGAGAACGCCTTGAGCTCTCTTCCGAACGCCTTGCGGCCGACGGCGCCTGCGGGTCAGCCGAGATGCTGGGTTGGTTGGTAAGCGAGCTGGCGATCGAGCCGCACATTCCGGTGTTCGATAGATTGGCCCCCTGCCGACGGGGCTCGCGCGAAGACTTCGCCTACGCTCAACGGCCCGACACTTACATTTGCCGAGCCGGCAAGGAGCTGACCTCGACCGACACTCCCGTGAACGATGGGACAACACTGGTTTATCGCGCCAGCAAACCCAACTGCGACGCCCGCGAACCTGAGCCCGTTGCTCTGCGAAGATGCCGACTTCGCGCTCGATCCACGAAACTGCACGAGAAGTCGCGCGCGATATCACCAGGATCGATGCCGATGTGACGTCGCGGCGTGAACGGGAGAAGATCGAGATGCAGTTCGCACATATGAAGCGGCGTCGCGCTCGACCTCCCGCAACGCTGACGACGAGGCAATCTGATGGAAGAATCGTGGGAGTGCCTTGAATCGACCCGATATGGGGACGTATTAGGCCGACATACATGGGTATAAATCATACTTTGAAAGTTTTTTCGCCATTTTTGCTTATTAACCAGCCAACCAGCAGTCGGGGGGGCGAAATCCCACTGCTTTGAAATACCCTCGCGGTTCGAGGCTGCAATGCTTTGAAATACGTTCGCGGTGCCATGCACAGCGAGCGAGCGGTATGTCGTGCGCCAACTGCACGGCAGTGAAATATCCTCGCGGTTCGAGGCTGCAATGCTTTGAAATGTGCTCGCGGTGCCAGGCGCTGCGAGCAGCGGTATGTCGTGTGCCTTCGTGATGCACGGCAGTGGAATACCCCTCTTCAACGTCAAAAGGATAACGGAATGGCTTCCGCACCTGTAATCAAGTCGATCTCTCCCGATACCCTCACTGCGGGTGATAGAATCACCAGCGACAATGAGCTAACGGTGGCTGGGACGGCTGGGGCAAACAGCACGGTAAACGTATTCGACGGCACGACGCTTCTCGGCACGACCACGGCGAACAGCAGCGGCGCGTGGTCCTTTGCAACCAGGCCATTGTCGGATGGCGTTCACAGCTTCACCGCGACGAGTGCGGATGCAACCGGCACAAGTCCGGCGTCGGCGGCCCTGAGCGCGACGATCGTGCCGAACATCAATTCGTTCTCGGGTGCCTCTGGTTCCAGCGTAACGATCGACGGGATCAGAGCGGGAGTCCAGAACGCCAACGAGTCATGGAGCCTGACATCGCCCGATTCCCACACGCTCCGATTTTCGCTCCGCCCCGGAGATAATTGGATCACTTCTGGCTGGAACGACCTTACCCAAAACAGGGGAGCGGAGCGTTCCGAGATCAGGCTTCTGCCGGAGTATGCACAGGGCACCCAGATCAACGTAGACTACCAGCTTACGGTACAACCGGGCGCGACGAATACTGCATCGTGGATGCTGCTCAGCCAGTTTCACGAAACGCCCTCGGACGGTCCGCCTCCCTTCGCTGTCGAGATGGTTGGCGAACGTATGCGAATCGTCGCGCGGTATCAGGAGCCGGGCCAGTCAGGCACGACGACAAAGGTGCTCTATACGGATCCAAACCCCATTCAGCGGGGTCATTCGTATGACATGAACATTCAGGTCAACTTCGACAACACCGGAAATGGCTATCTCAATGTTTGGAGAGATGGCGTCCAGATTGTCGATTATAACGGGTCGATCGGATACGAGAGCGGGCAAAAGTACTATTGGAAGGAAGGCGTGTATCGTTCGCCGGCCGCCGAAACAATGACGGTGGATTACAGCAACCTGCACATCACGACCGGATCGGCACCGGTCCCCACCGTACCGACGACGCCGACGACGCCAACCACGCCCACGAATCCAACCAATCCGGTAAACCTCGCGCCGACGGTGACGCAGGCGTCCGCTTTACCGGGGACGGGAATCGAGCATGTCGGCGATACCATCACATTGACGCTCGGCTTCAGCGAGGCCGTGACCGTCACCGGTACGCCTACGCTGTCGCTCAATGATGGCGGCAAGGCCACCTATGTGGGTGGGACGGGCACGAGCACGCTCACCTTCAAAACGACTGTCGCGGCGACCGACCGCGATACCTCGGCGCTTGCCATCACCGGCGTCGATTTGACCGGCGCGAGCATCAAGGATGCATCCGGCCTGGCGGCGAACCTTTCGGGCGCGTTGAAGACCTTCACCGGTCTCCAGATCGATGTCGATCCGATCTCACCGACGAACCCGACCTCGCCGACGAACCCGACATCACCGACGTCTCCATCCTCGGTCGCGCCGGTCCTCGCCGTCGCTGATCACACCCTCACGGTGGCCGGCAGGGGCGGTACGGTCGACCTGGGCGTGAAGGTGTCAACGACCGATCCCAACGACAGTGTGACCGTGAACATCAGGGGATTGGCGTCGTACGAGACGATCACCGACGGCCTCGGTCACACGTTCAGTGGCAGAAACATCACCTTGACGAAGGCACAGGTTGACAGCGGACTGACGCTGCACAACTACTACCGAGGCTCGCGTGATCCGGTCGACACAATCACGTTGACGGCAACCGCCAAGGATCCGGTCACCGGCGCCGTTACGACATCCGCGACGCAGAGGATGACCCTGTCGGATGCGCCGTCTTGGACCACCACGACGCCGCAGACCCCCACGGTGACGCCGCAGACCCCCACGGTAATGGCGCCTTCGACCTCTACCCCGGTCGTCAGCACGGTGACGGCACCGCAGCCGATCTCCGTGACGAATGCCCCTCCGGGGATTGCCACGGCCACAGCACCTGCGACCACCACGACCGCAGCGTCTTCGACGAGCCCGGGTTCGGCGCTGCTTAGCCGCATCGGGGACTTTGCCGCCGGCGGAGTCGCGACCTCTGCGCCGCAGATGATCAACGTGACCGATCTATCGCCTGCGACCAGCACTCCCGCAGGATCCCTGGCAAACCAGGGCTTTGCGCTGCTGAACCAGTATATGGCGGCCAACACCGGCCGGGTCGATCCCGGTCAGATTGTGGCGGCTACATCGAATGGCACCACTTTGGGTCAGGTTTCGTTCCTCACCAGACCACCTGCCTGATCGGCTCCGCACCCGGGCGCTCGTCGCCCGGGTGCGCCACCATCGAAATTTGGGAATGCATGAGAAGGAACATCGGAAGCGGTCGGTAGCCGCGAAGGATTGAGTAGAACAACATGGCGATCCAGAATGGAAATGCCCACGCCGCAGATCTGGGGTTTCGAGCCCTGGCTCTGTTCCTGCGGATTCATGGCGTAGACGCTGCGCCCGACCAGCTCCGCGATCGATGCGGAAGCAACGCATTCGGCATCGGCGCAATGCTGCGCTGTGCACGCGAGTTTGGCGTCAATCTCGGTTCGCGGACGACGCATTGGAAGCGACTTGCGGGCATCCAGCTGCCTGGAATCGCATCGCTGCATGACGGCGGATTCTTGCTTCTCGGAAAGGTCGACGACAGGGGTGCGCTTGTGCTGCATCCGACCTGGTCAAATCCCCGGGTGATGACGCGCGCGGAATTCGAAGAAATCTGGGACGGTCGTTTGATCCTGCCCGGACCTCAGACCGTCGCTAATCGGGTACTTCATGCACTCGCCGGCATCAGCACCCGCGGCGTTGACCTTGCACGCCGTGCAGGGGACGTCCTGGTGCGTGCCCTCGGGCCTTTCATGCGTCCTGGCGATGCCTTGATGAAAGCCCGCGATTCCCTGATGCGCGGACGTTTCGCCGCTCGAGGCGATATTGCTTCCCCGCCGGTAAGCACCGAACTCGCGGTGGCGAGTACCGAATCCGACAATGCCGATGAATCGGCGCTCATTGCGCTGACTATATTGCTGCGTAGCCATGGTATCGCGGCCGACCCGGGTCAAATCCGCCATCGGGTAGGCGCGGCGCGCGTAGGTGTTACCGAAATCCTGCGCTGTGCCAAGGATTTCGGGCTCAAGGCACGGGTACAGAGGACGAGCTGGAGTCGGCTTGCGGTTACCCCGCTGCCGGGAATCGCCGTGCTGCGCGACGGTGGATTTCTGATCCTCGGCAAAGTGATCGACGACAATCTCCTCGTTCAACGCCCGCTGTCGCCCCGACCCGAAACCATGACGCAGGCCGAACTGGAGGCCATCTGGGACGGCGAGATCATCCTGATGGCCCGGCGCGCGAGCCTGACGGACCTCTCCCGACGCTTCGACATCGGCTGGTTTGTCGGCGCAGTCCACAAGTATCGCAGCCTGCTCAGCGAGGTGCTGGTCGCCTCGTTCTTCATTCAGATCTTTGCCGTCGTCTCACCGCTGTTCTTCCAGGTGGTCATCGACAAGGTGCTCGTGCATCGAAGCATGAGCACGCTCGACGTGCTGATCATTGGCCTGGTCGCCCTCACCGTCTTCGAGGCCATTCTCGAAACGCTGCGCGTCTATCTGTTCGCGCACACGACAAACCGTATCGACGTCGAGCTCGGCGCCCGGCTGTTTCGTCACCTGATGGCGCTGCCGATCGCCTATTTCCAGACCCGCCGCGTCGGCGATTCGGTGGCACGTGTCCGCGAGCTCGAGAATATCCGCCAGTTCCTGACGAGTTCGGCGCTTACGCTGGTCATCGATCTGCTGTTCACGGTCGTTTTCCTTGCGGTAATGTTCTACTACTCGACGACGTTAACGCTGATCGTCCTGGCGTCCTTCCCGTTCTACATCGGGATCTCCGCGGGCGTTGCGCCGCTGTTTCGCCGGCGCCTCGATGAGAAGTTCAATCGAGGTTCCGAGAATCAGGCCTTCCTGGTCGAGAGCGTGACGGGCGTCGAAACCCTGAAGGCCATGGCCGTCGAACCGCAGATGCAACGCCGCTGGGAGGAGCAACTCGCCGGCTATGTGGCCGCAAGCTTCCGCGTGCTCAGCCTGAACAATACGGCGAGCCAGGCAGTCCAGATGATCAACAAGCTGGTCATCGCCGCAATCCTTTACTTCGGCGCCAGGCTGGTGATCGGCGGGGAGCTGACGGTCGGCGAGCTCGTCGCGTTCAACATGCTGGCCGCGCGCGTCAGCACGCCGGTGCTGCGGCTCGCACAGATCTGGCAGGATTTCCATCAGGCCCGGCTGTCGATCGATCGCCTCGGCGACATCCTCAACACCATACCTGAGCCGAGCTTCAATCCCGGCCGCGCCGCGCTGCCGGCGATTCGGGGCAAGGTCACATTCGAGCACGCGACCTTCCGCTACCGCATCGACGGCCCCGAGGTGCTGCACAACGTCTCCTTCAGCGTCGAACCCGGCCAGGTCGTCGGCATCGTGGGCTCCTCGGGCTCGGGCAAGAGCACCATCACCAAGCTGATCCAGCGCCTCTATGTGCCGGAGAGCGGACGCGTGCTGGTCGACGGCGTCGATCTCGCGATGGTCGATCTGAGCTGGCTGCGACGACAGATAGGCGTCGTGCTGCAGGAGAACGTGCTCTTCAACCGCTCGGTTCGCGAGAACATCGCGCTTGCCGATCCGTCCATGCCGATGGATCGGGTCATCGAGGCGGCATCGCTCGCCGGCGCTCACGACTTCATCCTTGAGCTGCCCGAGGGCTACGACACCGTGGTGGGCGAACGCGGCAGCAGTCTGTCCGGCGGGCAGCGCCAGCGCATCGCGATCGCGCGCGCACTTATCACCGATCCGCGCATCCTCATTTTCGACGAGGCGACAAGTGCGCTGGACTACGAAAGCGAGCGCGCCATCCAGCAGAACATGAAACAAATCTCTGCCGGACGGACCGTCTTCGTCATCGCGCACCGGCTCTCCACCGTGCGCAATGCGAACCGGATCATCACGATCGAGCATGGTCGGATTGTTGAGGACGGCAGCCATGATGAGCTGATCCGCACCAACGGTCGTTACGCGAACCTTCATTATTTGCAGGCTGGTATCCATGACGTCCGCTAACCGAAACGTCGTTGCATTTCCGAGAGCCGAAGTTCGCCGGCGCGAGAACGAAATTGCGTTCCTGCCGGCGGCTCTCGAAATCACCGAATCACCCCCCTCGCCGATCGGGCGTGCGATCGGGGCGAGTATCATCGCACTCTTCTGCGTCGCGCTGGCTTGGGCGTCGCTCGGCAGCGTCGATATCGTCGCCAGCGCGACAGGCAAGATCGTGCCGGGTGGACGCACAAAGCTGATCCAGCCGTTCGAAACGGGCGTTGTCCGCGCCATCCAGGTGCGCGACGGACAGCGCGTCAAGGCCGGCGACGTCCTGATCGAGCTCGACCCGACGATGACGGAAGCCGACCAGGAGCGCCAAAAGAGCGATCTCCTTGCGGCCGAGCTCGAAGTCGCGCGGCTGCGCGCGGCGCTGGCGGCGGATCCTCTCGCCGCCTTCCGGCCGCCGCAGAACGCAAGCGCTGCCGAGGTCGAAATGCATCGCCAGTTCCTGATCAGCCAGCGCGCCGAACAGAACGCCAAGCTCGCGGAGATCGAGCGCCAGCTGGGTCAGAAGGAAGCGGAACGGGCGACCACGTCGGCGAGCGCGGCGAAGCTGCAGGCGACGATACCCGTGCTGCAGGAACGCGTCGACATCCGCAAAGGCCTCGTCGAGAAGGCATTGGCCTCGAAGGTCATCTACCTTTCGGAGTACCAGGACCTGGTCGGCCTTCAGCAGGACCTCGTCTTGCAGCAAAGTCGACTGCTCGAAACCGACGCGGCCACCGCGCTCCTGAAGGAAACCAGGGAAAGGACCGCAGCGGAGTATCGTCGCACGACCTATGACGCACTCGCGAAGGCCGAGCAGAAGGCTGCGAACGCCGCGCAGGAGGTGGTCAAGGCGGATCGACGTACGAAACTACAGCGCCTGACCGCACCGGTCGACGGTATCGTGCAGCAACTTGCCGTTCATACGGTGGGAGGCGTGGTGACCCCGGCGCAGGCGCTGGCTGTGGTGGTTCCGAGCGACAGCCAGCTTGAGATCGAGGCCATGCTCTCCAATCGCGACATTGGCTTTGTTCATCCAGGACTGAAGGCCGAGATCAAGGTCGACACCTTCAACTTCACGCGTTATGGGCTCCTTCATGGCGACGTGATCAGCGTGTCGTCGGATGCCATCACGCGCGACAGGCCGCAGAGCGGTTCGAGTGACCGGGGATCGGGTACAGCGCAGAGCAGCAGTGAGCCGAAAGGTCAGGAACTGGAATATGCCGCGCGCATTTCGCTCGACCGTCCGGAGATGCAGGTGGAGGACAAGCTCGTCAAGCTCGGCCCCGGAATGGCGGTGACGGTCGAAATCAAGACTGGCACGCGCAGGATCATCAGCTACCTTCTGTCGCCACTAGCGCGATACAAGCAGGAGTCGCTGCGAGAGCGGTAGACAGACACCATCGATGAGCCTTGCGGGCAACAATTGCCCGTAAGGCGCTGCCCGCTTTCGAACCAAGTACGTGCCGGGAGATGCCAGAGACGGTTGCGCGGCTGGCGCCGGTCGATTGGCGTATGCGCTAGCGACGCAGCGCCTCCAGCCGCGCTTTCGCCTCCTGGATTCCTGCGGCGTCAGCCCTTGCATAGAGGCCCTGCGCCTTGCTCGCATCGCCGCGCGTGCCCTGAGTTTTCCATTTCGCAAGAATCAATGGGTCGTAGGTTTCTGCCAGCGCGAAGCTCGCCTGGGCGCTGCCCATCTCGACGGCGCGCTCGAGTACAAGCCGCGCCGCGCCTATATCGCCCTGCCGGAGCAGCGCGGCCCCGCGCGCAACCAACCCTGTCGCCACCGCGGCTTGCTCGGGATCGAGCTGAGCATCGCCACGCGCGGGCGCCGCTGGTGCCCGCTCGGCACGCGCCGCCACAAGATCCTGCTGCAGCCACGCGGGCCGCTCGCGCTCCTGTGCCGATTTGCGATGCAACGACGCGCCGTTTGCAGCCGCCTCTCTGACTTCCGCCGCTTCGTCTCCAGCTTTGCGGGCCTGCGCCCTGTACGCATAGATCGCGCTCCGCGTCATCGAGAGGTCTGCTAGCAAATCGGCCGTTTCGTGCCCTTTTTGCATCGATCGCCTCGACTCCGCGGCACTCGCTACCGTCCCCTGCTTCCGCCGCGAAGCCTCCTCGCCTGCCTTTGCCGCCAGCGCGGTCTGGGTCTCGATATCGCGGCGCGCTGCCGCGATATCCTGCTCCAGCCGCGCGGACCGCTCGCGCTCCTGTTGCAGGGCCTTTTGCAGCTCCGCCACACCGCTCTCGGCCGCCGCTTTCAGCCGGGAAGTTTCCGCGCCTGCTCTCGTCGCCAGCGCGGTCTGGGTTTCGACCTCGCGCCGCGCCGCTGCAAGCTCCTGCTCCAGCCGCACGGATCGCTCACGCTCCTGTTGCCGGGACTTCTGCAGCTCCGCCGCGCCGCTCTCCCCCGCTGCTTTCAGCCGGGAAGCTTCCTCACCCGCCTTCGTCGCCAGCGCGGTCTGGGTCTCGACCTCGCGCCGCGCCGCTGCAAGCTCCTGCTCCAGCCGCACGGATCGCACACGCTCCTGTTGCCGGGCCTTCTGCAGCTCCGCCGCACCGCTCTCCCCAGCCGCTTTCAGCCGGGAAGTTTCCTCACCCGCCTTCGTCGCCAGTGCGCTCTGGGTCTCGACCTCGCGCCGCGCCGCTGCAAGCTCCTGCTCCAGCCGCGCGGATCGCTCACGCTCCTGTTGTCGGGACTTCTGCAGCTCCGCCGCGCCGCTCTCCCCCGCCGCTTTCAGCCGGGACGTTTCCTCACCCGCCTTCGTCGCCAGTGCGGTCTGGGTCTCGACCTCGCGCCGCACCGCTGCAAGCTCCTGCTCCAGCCGCGTGGATCGTTCACGCTCCTGTTGCCGGGACTTCTGCAGCTCCGCCGCGCCGCTCTCCCGTTCCTGTTTCAGCCGGACCGCTTCCTCACCCGCTTTCGCCGCCAGCGCCGCCTGGGCCTCGACGTCACGTCGGGCCACCGCCAGATCCTGCTCCAGACGTGAGAACCGCTCGCGCTCGTCCGGAGCGGCCTTGCCGGTCGACGGCGCGCCGTTTGCAGCTGCTTGCCTGAGTTCCGCCGCTTCGTCTCCAGCTTTGCGGGCCTGCGCCTCGTATGCATAGATCGCGCTCCGCGTCAGGGAGAGGTCTTGTGCCAGCGCGTCGGCCCTTGCGCGCGACTGCTTCAGTTCGGCAGCTCCCGCTTCCGCCGCCTGCTTCCGCCGCAAAACCTCCTCGCTAGCCTTTGCCGCCAGCGCGGCCTGGGTCTCAACATCACCCCGCGATGCCGCAAGGTCCCGCTCCAGCCGGGCGGACCGCTCGCGCTCCTGGTGCAGGGACTTCTGCAGCTCCGCCGCGCCGCTCTCCTCCGCTGCTTTCAGCCGGGAAGTTTCCTCACCCGCTTTCGTCGCCAGCGCGGTCTGAGTCTCGACCTCATGCCGCACCGTCGCCAGATCCTGCTCCAGCCGTGCGGACCGCTCGCGTTCCTGTTGCAGGGACTTCTGCAGCTCCGCAGCGATGCTCTCCCCCGCCTGTTTCGACCGGGACGCTTCCTCGCCTGCCTTTGCAGCCAGTGCGGTCTGGGTCCCGACATCGCGTCGCGCCGCCGCGAGGTCCTGCTCCAGCCGCTCCGCCAGCTCGCGCGCCTGTTGCAGGGAGTTCTGCAACTCCGCCGCACCGCCTGGCGCAGCCTGCCTCATGCGCGCGGTTTCTTCGACCGCTTTGGCCGCTAGCGCGCTCTGGGTTTCGACGTCCCTTCGCGCTGCCGCAAGACTCTGCTCCAGCCACTCGGCCCGATCGCGCCCCTGCTCGAGACGTTGCAGCAACTCGATATCGCGCCTTGCATTGGTGAGTTCGCGCGACAGGGACTCCGCCCAGTGAAGTTCCTGTTCCGGAGACTGCCTTGTGTCGCCGATCGTCGCTTGGACAACCTGCACCGATCTGTCGTTGCCGGCTCGGCTCGGCGGCAAGGCAACTGACAAGGCAACTGAATCGCCATCACCTTCCGTTCCAACAGAATCGAGATTGCGGGCAACCGTCACGTGCTGCGCATCCGCCAACGGTTGCTCTCGATCGGAGCAAGCCTGCGTTTCCGACGCCCAAGTGATTGCGAGCATGGCGGCGGCCATCCACAGCGGCGCGGATCGTCCGGGCGCAGGCAGCTGCCTCCCTGTCCTTTGCATTGTCTTCTGCGCAAACGGCGTCGTGTCCGAATTGTTGCGCGACGCGCTAGCGATATCGGAGACGGTATTTGATCCGTCACTGAGAATAACCGTGCGGCCCATCTGCAATCACCCGTCGCTTGGCGATGCGACCTGTTCAGGTCGCGCTATTATGCGCTCCGCCGCCACGCAAATCCTATGATTCGCATGGCGGACCCCCACCCCTTTCGGGTTAGGGTTTTACATAGGACCAGCCCTTCTCCTGCAGTTCCATCACGCGCACGACGCCTGACTTCACCACCTCTGCCTGACGAACAATCGGGATGCTCTTGTTCTCGGCTTTGTGCATTCGTTCCTGAGTATTGCCGCAGGCCTTGAACGATACCTCCGGCGTGCTCAGCGCCATCTCCTCGATACGGGCCTTTACCGGCGAGGTGTCATCGCGCAGCATATGCAGGCCGGGCCCGAACGTGACCACTTCGATCTTCACCTTCTCGCCGGCATCCTTGTAGTATTGCGCGACGTTGGTGGCGTTGTTGAGCGCGAGATTCATGGCGGCGGGGTCGTTCGTGTTCACCTGCAAAATCAAACGGTGCGCTTTGGAGTCGGCAAGCCGAGCGTTGGCGGCGAGAGGGGATCGTGCGGCAAGAGAGGATCGTGCCTTCTTTTGTTTGGTTGCTTTGTTATGTGTGGTGGCCTTTGCCGCAATGCGCTGATGGTGCGTAGCGGGCTCCGTCGTTGTCGGCACCCAGTACCGTCCGCCTTGCTCCGCCGCAGCGAATGGCGCGGCGAACAGTACCGTTGCGGCTGCCATGGCGATTACCCGCGCAATATATCGAAACATGCTCATGAGGCCTCTCCTATCAATACACGTCATTGGACTGCTCATCCGTTGGGTTTCGTGGCTGGATGTGGCCACCTGCACACTGTGGCCATCTTCGCACGCACCGCCTCCAACCCGCCTAGCGAGAACACTGCATCCAGAGCAGTCCCCATCCGGGATGTAAGGTGAATACTGAGGCTCCCGCTGTCTGGAAGGGACTGCAGCAACCGAACAACGTCGCCCCCGAACGCGACTCCGACTCCGGACGTCGGCACGGCTGCCGCGATCTGCAGCCCCTGACCGTCGTTGACGCGATAGGAAATCGCATAATCGTTGCCGCGACCGGGAACGCCGGGCCCGGCGACCACCAGTTCGCTCCGCCCGCCGCGGCAGCGAATCGAAAGCTTGACGCCGGATTCGCCGGCAGCATCGCGTGACGATGTTGTGGCGGTAGCGACCGGTGAATAATCGACGGGTGAGATCGTCACGCTAATGATCCAGTTGTTTCCCTGGTTCGCCTGACGAGGTGCGGTGGTCCGCGGCGCCCTCTCGGGGCACTCCAGACCTGCTGCGCGTTCCGCCGGGGAACAATCGTGAAGCTGCGCTGTCGGGTGATCTTGTGCCCCTTGCGCCAACGCATTGCCGCTTGCGAGCGTGATTCCAGCCACGAACAGACCGGCCGCGCGTCTCATTGCGATGCATGCGCAGCACGCGGCCCACGATCGAGCCATGCCTGCGCCGCAGGGAAGCGCGCAAGACCAGGAACGGTAGCCGCGAGATTGATCGATTTCCACTTCTGGTCGAAGCCCGGCTGCTGCAACTTTTCAATCCGCGAGAACAGATGGTCCACGAAGCGCGCCAGCCGCTCGTAGCGGTTCGATTTGGCTGGAAAATTGAAGGCGACGAGCGCGGTCGGCACCGCAATCGTCGTTACGCGTTCGCCCGGCTTGATCAGATTTGGGTATTCTGCGGCATCGAGCGCAGCGGGAAGATAATAGTCCTCGAACTTGCGGTCATAGGGGACGGGCAGGAACTTGAACCCTGACTCCCAGCGGCCGCGCACGAAAGCATCCACCGGCTTCGAGGTAATGAAGACGACCGCGGCCATCTCGCCCTTGCGCATCTGCTCGAGCGCGATCTGATGCGGGATGAAGGTCTTTTCCACGTCGAGGCCAAGACGACTGAAGATCAACGGCCCCGAATAGGCCGCAGCGGTGCCTTGGGTATTGAAGTTCACCTTCTTGCCGACGAGATCGTTCAGGCTCTGAATCTCGGGACGAACGAAGACATGAAGTTCGGACGGAAACAGGTTCAGCACATAGGCCAGCCGCTGCTGAATATCGGGCACCTGGCTCTTGTATTCCTCAAGTACGTCGGAGTTGATGATGGCGGCATCGATGCCGCGCAAATAAAGCAGTGAGTTCACGTTTTCCGTGGCTCCGCGCGTCACGATCGGAAGAACGTGCAGTTTGTCACCATCATCCACGACGCGGGCGACTTCGGCCGCCAGGCGAATGGGCGCGCCCTCGAGAAGACCTCCGGCGAGGCCAACCGTCCAGGCGTTCATCGTCACTTGCGGCTTCTGCGGCGGTGCTTCACGTCGCAATTGCCGAGCAGCAGGTTGCGTCTGTGCATCCACGTCGGACGGTTGAACGATCATGAGCAGCGGGGCCAGCGCCGCCCGCACAAGCAGCTTGCGCAGCGCAGCCTTTGCGTTCCGCGCCCCAACTGCAATCACCTGTCCCATGGTGATATCCTTTCTAATCCGTCAGCAGTTTTATGCACTTCGCCCATGCATCCTATTCCCTGCATGAAGGAACCACACCTACCCCTTCGGACTAAGCCGCGGAGCCCTCATCACGTGAACAGATGGAACGGTACGAATTCCCCCTCGCGATTCCTGTTTTCAGTACGCAGCTGATATCCGTAGGTAACCCTTCAGAGGTACACCTAGCGGGGAACGATCGGCATCATTAGCCGCTCGCGGCCTGAGGACCGTAGATAAACAGCCTACCGGCGCTCCGATGCATCAGCGCGCGCAGCGGCGAGGGATCGATCGAGTGTTTGGCGCACATCAGATCGAACTTCGAGCACTACGGGGCCCTTGGCCGACATTGCTTCCGCGACGACCTCGGCTACCTGCGCCGCGTTCGTGATCGTGTAGCCCTGCGCGCCGAATGCGCGGGCAAGGGCCGCAAAGTCGGGGTTGGACAGGTCCGTACCGCAAGGACGCTGCGGAAACGCTTTCTCCTGATACGAGCGGATGGTGCCGTACGATTGGTTGTTGGAGATCACAATCTTGATATTGAGCCGGCGGGCAACGGCTGTTGCCAGCTCGTTCCCGGTCATCAGGAAGCCGCCGTCTCCGCAGAACGCGATCACCTGATTGTTCGGATAACGAAGGCTCGCGCTCAATGCAGAAGGAACACCACTGCCCATCGCGCCGCAGGCGGAGCCAAGCAGGCGGGCCGACGGCTGGAAGCGGAATATGCGGTGCACCCAGGCGGCGAAGTTGCCGGAGTCGGTCGTCACGATACCATCTGCCGGGAAGCGTTTGGCGATGGCCGCAACAGCATGCCCGAAGACATCGGCGCTGGGGATACCCGGCTCGGGCCATGCGTGCACCGCCTCTCGCGTTTTCGCCACGGCTTCGATCCACCCACCGCGCTCGCGCGACACGACCGGTACGTCGAGCCAGGCTTTCAAGAACGGATGCGCCGACGCGACGATTGAAAGATCCGTATGGAAGTGAGTCCCGATCGCATTCGGATCGGGATAGACGTGAACCAGAGGCTGAGACGGCGGCGATTGTCGCGGAAACCGAAAGCCCATGGAAGACAGGTCGCCGAGCCGCGTTCCGATCGCAACGATCAGATCCGCTTGCTCAAAGAGCGCAACATGCGCTGGCGACGTGAAGAAGCCAAGCTGTCCAATCCAGAGCCGGTGATCGTTCGGAAACAGATCCTGCATCTTGTTGGTGGCCGCGACCGGTACATTCCAGCGCTCGCTCAGCGCGAACAAGTCCTTACGAAATTCCGCCGTTCGACACTCTCCTCCGACCAGCAGGATCGGTCGCTCCGCCTTGCCAAGCAGAACGGTCGCCTGCTCCACGGCGGCTCGACTGGGCTCGGCTCGCGCGACGCCGTGAACCCTGGCGGAGAGCGGATCCGCCTCCATCTCGAGAACGTCTTCGGGAAGCTCGATCACCACCGGCCCGGGCGTGCCGCCAAGCGCCACGGAAAATGCGCGCGCCATCATCTCGGGCACCTGGGCCGCCGAATCGATTCTGGTGGACCACTTGATAAGGCCACTGAACGCCCGCCCGGTGTCGATCTCCTGCACTGCGTCGCGATTCAGCTCAAACGTACCGACCTGACCAACGAGCAATACGAGGGGTATGGCCTCCTGGGAAGCTACATGCAGACCAAGCGCCGCGTTGGATGCGCCCGGCCCGCGGCTTACCATCACCACGCCGGCCCGGCCGGTAAGCTTGGCGTCGGCAACTGCGGCAAGACTGGCGCTTCCCTCGTGGCGGCAAGTCACGAGATCGATCTCGTCGCGTTCGTACAGAGCGTCAAGGAGCGCAAGAAAGCTTTCGCCGGGTACGCTAAATGCCCGGTCGACGCCGTGCGCGATCAGAGAATCGACGAGTAGATCGGCAACTCGAAAAGCCATGCGACTTGATCTCGGTTGAAAGGTCATCATCACGCCGCAAGCTTTACCGCGTGCGCAAATTCCCAGTACAGTTTCCGTGCACGCGTATAGAACGGCCCGGGCGTAAGCTGCCGGTCGTCAATCCGAATTACGGGCGCAACCTTGGCAAAATTGCCGGACGAGAAGATCTCGTCCGCGGCAAGGAAATCGGCATAGCGCAGCGTGGCCTCCACCACGGTGACGCCCGAACCGCGCAGGAGTTCGATCACCCGCTGCCGGGTGATGCCGTTCAGGAAGGTGCCGTTCGCCGCCGGCGTGTAGACTACACCGTCTTTCGCCATGAACACGTTGGCATTGCCGAACTCCGCGACGTTGCCCAGCATGTCCAGCATCAGGCAGTTCTGGAAGCCGCGCGAGGCGGCCTCGATCAGCGCGCGCGAACAGTTCGGGTAGAGACAGGCGGCCTTGGCATCGACCGGCGCGCATTCGGCGGTCGGTCTGCGGAACGGCGACAGCGTGATCGCGTTGCCGACCGGCTTCGGTAGCGGCGCTTCGTAGATGCAAAGACACCAGTCCATCGTTTCCGGATCGAACAGCACGCCGCCGCCCACGCCATTCTGCGGCCAATACATCGGGCGGACGTAGAGTTCGGCATTGGGCGGGAAGCGCTTGATGCCTTCGCGCGCCAGACCCATCCACGTGTCGAGATCGACGATCGGCTTGAGCCCGAAGTTGAGCGCGGATTGATTGACGCGGGCGCAATGGCGGTCGAGATCGGGCGTAACGCCTTCGAAGGCGCGTGCGCCATCGAACACGGTCGAGCCGAGCCAAAGCCCATGGGTGCGTGGCCCCATGATCGGCACATTGCCCTCGTGCCACTGGCCTTGGTAGAATGTCCATGTCTGCGAATGGCTGACGGACTTGCTGTTGGGAATCATGACGGCTCTCCATTGGCAGCAGAGTTACGGTCCATAGATCACCAGCTCGGTATCCGACAGATCGGCAAGCCGGGGGCACCGCGGACCCTTGAAGTATTTGCGGCCGCGCTCTCCCCTGTAGAAGCCGACCAGATCCTTCATGCGGCCGTTGGCGTCGAGGGCGACCAGGATCCGGCCGCGCCGGAGCAGGAAGCGGCCGATGGCGCCGGCGCAGGCGACATAGTCGGCCACATCGGGGCAATAGATCAGCCGCATCGCTGGCAGGGGGATCCCGCGTTTGCGCATCGGCTGCAGGACGAAGGGGTAGCCGCGGCCGTCGCCCGCGCGGCACACCAGGCTTAGGCAGCCGTACGAGGCGTGCCGCGCAAGCAGCGCGACGTCGGCGTCGGACAATCCGTCGACCGCATGTGCGTCCTTCTGAACGACTTCGACGCGCATGCTCTTCGGACGCGACAGCGCCGGAAAGGAGAAGAACAAGCCGCCGCAATAGGGACGGAATCCCTGGGCCTCAATGGTCCGCCAGGTCGAGAAGGCCGGACTGATGTTGACGTAGGTGACGCGCTTGTGGCGCTGCGCGACGCTGGTCAGCATCGGCGCGTAGTTGCGGAAGGCAGGTTCCACATACCAGCTGGAGAGGTTGCAGCGGATCGAGGTTCCGCCGTCATCGTCCCGCTCAGTGTAGATCAGCAGCAGAACGCCGACGGGCATCCCTTCATGGTCGAGCATGTACCCGAAGCGGGGGAAACCATCGGGTACCTCCCGCACGGAAGCGCGCCGGAGCCCGTCCATCCAGTAGTCGCGCGAACGGCGGGCAAAGCCACGCGTCAGAAGATCGGCGATGGCAACAAGATCGGCCGGTCCTATCTCGCGGCATCGGATCACGGTCCGAACTCCATCATGCAATCCGCTCCCGCTTCTTCGTCGGCAGGTCGGCGAGCGAGAGCCCGGCTAGCAGATCGCGGCCGTTGCTCCGGTTCTCCATGTTGCCCGCACGCACCCATGATCTACGCCGCGGCAGGCCTGGGCCTCGTTCGATAACTTCCGTTGAAGGCAAACGGCTTTGAGCGTCCAGCTCGCTGCGAGGCCATGTACAGCAGCCAGTTGCGGTAAATGCGCCTGGCCGGCTGATGCCAGGCGTTTCTCAGATCCTTCGCCAGTTGGTCGACCGGGAAATCGGCGAAAAGCTCCGGACTTCTGTCGGAAAGGGCTTTCCGCCGGAAGGCCGTCAGAATCTCTTCCGCCTCCGAGGCGAAATAGCCGCTCGGTATCGTCGGACAGACCTCGCTCTCGCTCCGGAGGAAACGACCCATGTCCCTTCTGAACTCAGCCAACAGGCTATGGGTGTCGTACTCCGGATGGCCCTGGAAATTGACGAAGAGACTCTTTCTCTGTTGCTTGACGAAGCAGTCGACGCCGGCCTCTGCCGACTTGGTGAGAACGGAATATCCGCAGCTCTCGACAGCCCTCTCCTGCACCTCGTTCCACCGGGCGTGCGGCGTTCTGAAGGTCGCCGGAACATTGCGCATCAAGGGATGATCTCTCGTCTTCGTTTGAGCGAAGACGCCGATGCATTTCGCAGGCAGCTTGTGGCGCTCCACACCATCCAGGTGCAGGACGGCACCATGGACGGCCAGACAGGAAAACACCGAAGAGACGGTGCTCTCCCTGGCCCAGTCGATGATTTGGACGAAGCTGGACCAGTATGGTTCTTCCGGCAGGTTGGCGGCTTTTGGTTCGGCGCCGGTCACGATCACTCCGTCCAGGCTCCTGTTCAGCAGATCGTCGGTGCCACGGTAGTAGCGACGCACGTAATCGCGCCCCCAGTCCGAACGGGGCGTCGTCTCCATCGTGTAGAAATGCAGCCTGACCAGGAGCTCTCCGGCCGCCGCGCCGATCAGGTCGAACAGCTGGCGCTCGGTGGACATCAAGGCGGCATCCGACATGTTGTTGATCAGCCCGATGTCGAGGCATTCCTTCCGGTTTCCGGGGGACTCAGCGCCGCTTCCGTTCCGCGCTCTTGAGAAAAGGTGGTGTTCGTACGAGTCTATATTTACAAGGACGGGCATCTGAATGCCTTCATGGTTGACCTGCACTCAATCTGCGGCACGGAGCGCCTGATCGAGGTCGGCGATGATGTCGTCGGCGTGCTCGATCCCAACGCTCAGCCTGATCATCTCGGGCCGCACGCCGGCCCGTTCCTGCTCTTCGGGCGACATCTGCCGGTGGGTGGTCGATGCCGGGTGGCAGGCAAGCGATTTCGCGTCCCCGATGTTGACCAGCCGCTTGAACAGTTTCAGCGCGTCGTAGAACCGCTTGCCGGCCTCGAACCCTCCAGCCACGCCGAAAGTCAGCAGCGAACACGCGCGGCCGCCCAGATATTTCTGCGTCAGCGCGTGATAGGGACTATCGTCAAAGCCTGCGTAGTTGACCCATCCGACGCGGCGGTCGTCGCGCAGAAACCGCGCGACCTTCTCGCCATTCTCGACGTGCCGCTCGATCCGCACCGCGACGCTCTCGATGCCCTGGAGCAGCAGAAAAGCGTTAAAGGGTGCCAGGATGGAGCCGGTGGTCCGCTGCGAGACGGCGCGGCAGCGGGCGATGTAGGCGGCGGCCCCGTAGCGCTCGGTAAAGACCAGCCCGTGGTAGGATTTCTCCGGCTCGTTCAGCATCGGAAAGCGCCGGCGATGTTTCGCCCATGGGAACCTGCCGCTATCGACGATGATTCCGCCGAGCGTGGTGCCGTGCCCGCCCATGAACTTCGTCAGCGACTCGACCACGATGTCCGCTCCGTATTCGATCGGTCTGAGCAGGATCGGGGTAGGAACCGTGTTGTCGACGATCAGCGGCACGCCATGCCTGTGGGCGACCTCGGCTATCGCTTCGATGTCGCAAACGTTTCCGGCCGGATTTCCCACGCTCTCGCAGAACACCGCTCGCGTATCGTCGTCGATCAGTTTCTCCATGCTCGCCGGACTGTCGTCTTCCGAGAACCGGACCGTGATGCCCTGCCTCGGCAGGATGTGCGCGAACAGCGTATGCGTGGTGCCGTAGAGCTGCGGGACCGAGACGATGTTGCTGCCCATATCCGCGATGTTGACCACCGCATAGTTCACCGCGGCCTGGCCACACGCCACGCTCATCGCCTCGACGCCTCCTTCCAGGGCGGCAACGCGCTTCTCCAACACCGCGTTGGTCGGATTGCCGATTCGGGTGTAGCGAAAGCCGTCCACTTCGAGGTTGAAGAGCGCGGCGCCATGGTCGGCGCTGTCGAAGGCATACGAGGCGGTCTGATAGATCGGCACAGCGACGGCTTTGGTGGTCGGATCGTTGTCGAAGCCGCCGTGTACGGCGAGGGTCTCTCTTTTCATAGAGGTTGGCCCTTCGGCTCTTTTGTCGCGGGCTACCTCGGGAGTTCGTTGGTGCATTTCAGTTCCTCGAATGCCGACGTCGGCTACCGGTCGTTCCGCGGGAAGCCGAGCAGATCCCGCACCGCGGTCGGCCACCTTGCGACGGACTTGCCGTGGGTATGGAACATGGCCACGGCGAGACGATCCATTCCGAAGGCCACGCAACCAGTATGGGCCGGCTCACCGGTCGCGTCCGTAATGCCCCAGGTGGTGCCGAAGTGATCGCGGTGATAGTTGAAGCTCATGCATGCAGTCGGTTGCTCCTCGGAGCGCAGAGGCACCAGCAACTCGAATTTCAGCGACTGCTGCTTTTGGCTCACCGCCATCATCTGGCCGACCCGGCCGAAGAACGGATCGCTGGCATAGTCGACCCTGAAGGTCAGTCCGAGATCGCGGGCGATCTCCTGAGCGCGCACCATCCAACGCTCCCGGAACGCCGAGACGTGGTCGGGGCTGCCGATGCAGACGTATTCGCGCATCCTGAAGGACTGCAGCCGGTCGAGATGGCGCGAGGGCTCGCGACGGAAGCAATCGGCGGCCACGTCGAAGCATAAGCCGCCCGCCGGCAGGGGGCCCCGGCTCGCCGCGATCGGATAGACCGGATAGCAGGCGGCCGGCGACAGCACGAGGTCGGCCGGTGAAAGTGACATGGTCCAGTCGCCGCCAGCATCGAAACGGCTGACCGCCGCGTCGATCTCACTGTCCGTGCCGTGCAGGCCGCAGACACAGCCGAGCAGGTTCGGAAAGCTCTTCAGATAACCCGACTTCTCAAGCTGCGTGCGGCTCATGACGGGAGGAAAGCGCATCACCTCGGTGTCCGGTTCGCGGTGCCGCGTGATCAGCGCCGCGAGCCGCTCCACGACGTCTTCATAGAGCGCAGTGCGGGCGTAGACACCCGGAGAGCCCATCTTGTGGAACAGCACGTCGGCAAGATGGTCCAGCGGATCAGCCTGAGCCTGAGTGGGTTCCGCCGGTGCAGCAAACATGGCTACGTTCATATCAACCCCATTTCCTAGAGAAAAAAAATCAATCGCGCAGTGACGCCGGGACAGCGCTCATCAGAGTGGCGCTCCCCATGCTGGCAAGGATGCGATCGTTGTTGATCATGATCGGAGCCGACAGCACGTCGCGGAGATGGCGGCCGACACTGACGTCGGTGTCGTTGCGATAGCCGGACAGGCCGCACGCGCGCATCGCATGCATGACGACCGTGACCGCGAGTTCCGAGGCCTCCACCTTGAGAAGGTTGATCGAGGACTGGAAGTCGATGGACGAAAGCGCGCGCTCGTCTTGTTCGCGAGCTGCAAAGGAGTCGAGGTTCGCGGCGATGATGGCGCGCAGTTTCGTCAGAGTCATCTTGGCGGCGGTAAAATGCGGCGCGCCGGGAGGCAAGTTGCCGCCGGCCCCGCGGGCGGCCTTGCGGATGAAGAGCTGCGCCCGGTCCACCGCCGCAGCCGCGATTCCCGCCCAGACCGACGACCAGCATAGGTGCGCGACGGGCGTCATGGTCTGCGCATGGACCTTTTCGTATGCCACGGGGAATATCTGTTCCGCGGAGCCCTTGAAGCTCAGCTTGAAGCCGGCGCTGCAGGTGCCACGCATGCCGAGCGTCTCCCATGCGAGAGTTTGCTCCAGCGTGTAGTCGTCACGTGTGATGGCCAACAGTACCTGATCGGATCCGGTGGCGTCGTCGGAGCGGCGGGCGATGGTTACGATGCCGTCCGCCTCGGCGCCGTAGGAAATCACCGTCGCGTCGCGCACCAGCGAGATCTCGGCGCCCTCGCGCTCCACCGCAGCCGAGCTGAAGCGTATGTTTCCACCGTTCTGGCCTTCCGTGGTCGAAGACGCCAGGAGCATTTGTTCGGCCGCCACGCGGCGCATGAGCCGTTCGTGCCAGCTGCTGCCCGCGCCGTGACGGACCAGACAGGCGATCTTGGTCTGATGCATCGCGAAGATCATCCCGGCCGAAGCGCAGGCGCGTCCGAGCGCGTAGCACATGTCGGCCACCTCGGAAATCGACGCGCCGTCGCCGCCGAACTCGATCGGGATCTGGGCGCCTAGAAGTCTTTCCGCGCGCGCCGCGTCGATCGCCTTCAGCGGGAAGCGTGCCTCGCGGTCGACCGCTTCGGCCTCCGACGCCGCAGCCTCCGCGACGGCGGCAGCCCGCTGCTGGAACGAGGCGCGATCGGGAGAGAATGGTACTCGGCTGCTTTCCCGGGCGAGGCTGCGGAACTGGACTTCCTGCACATTCATGGCCCAACGGCTCCCATTTGTTTGATGGTCGGAGACCCGAACCGGGTCGAGATGAATTCCGCGCGAGTTCGACGGCGGCAATCTAACCGACCGCAGTTGCGGAGTCGGCGGCGCAAAGGTGGATGTTACCGAGAACGTGCTCCCAAGCGGGGTACCCCCGAAGTGGAGCTACTGACCTGAGCTGCAGTCAGGTATCGTCACGTCCATCATGATCTGCCCCGTCACGCGATGAGTGGAGCTGAAATGCAAGACTTTGCCGCAAACGTCCAAGAGCGTGTTCTTTCCGTCGTCAGGAACGTTCTCGCGCAGAACGCTATCATCGCGGATGTCCACCCGGAATCCCGGCTGGTGGATATCGGACTGGACTCGATGGATATGGTCGCGCTGATGCTCAAGGTCGAAGCCGAGTTCGATCTCACCCTTCCCCAGCCCGAGATCACGCCCGAGAATTTCCAATCGGTGAAGACGCTGGAGGTTATGATCCTCAACCAACTCGGACCCGCGACGGGATAAGGGAGTTGGACAGAGATGCGTCTTGTGCGATCGAGCGAAACCTCATCGACAGTGATCGCAAGATCGCGCGCGGTCCGGTGCGCCTCGTCGCTCCTTCCGCCGCAGCTCTACCGCCTCGCGACCTGGTCGGCGCGAACAACGATCGAAATCATCTGGGTCAGATCATGAAAGCAGGCGCAGCTCAGCGGGCGACTGAAAGCGGTGACTCGCGACACAGACCGTCTGCCACCAAAGCCTGGCTGAAGGCCATCGAACTGACCTCGCGGATCGAGACCGAGCCGCAACGGCTGTTCGCCGACGTCGTGGAAGAATGGGCGAAACGGCAACCCGAACGCCCTGCACTGCTCTCCGACCGCCAATCCTTCACCTACGGGGAACTCAGCGCCCGGATCAGCCAATATGCGCGTTGGGCGCGGAGCCTGGGCGTCCGCGCCGGCGACACCGTCTGTCTGCTGATGCCGAACCGGCCGGAGTACGTTGCCTGCTGGCTCGGCATCAGCAGCGTTGGCGGTACGGTGGCGCTAATCAACACCCGCCTGGTCGGCCGGTCCCTTGCCCACTGCATCGACGTTGCCCGTGCCGACCACATCGTTCTTGCCGCCGATTGCATGAATGCGTTCGAAGCCGCACGTCCGCACCTTGATCGCGTGCCCCAGATCTGGAGACTGGGTCCCGGCAGCGCTGGCGCCGATCTGGATGCGGCGCTCGCCGGCACGGATCCACGCCCGCTATCCTCCGTCGAGCGCGGCGACGTCACGATCAATGAACGCGCCCTGCTGATCTACACCTCCGGCACCACGGGATTGCCAAAGGCGGTAAACGTCAGTCATCGCCGCATCCTCAGTTGGGGAGGATGGTTTGCCGGGCTGACAGACGCTTCCATCCACGACCGCCTTTACGATTGCCTGCCGCTCCATCATTCGGTGGGCGGTGTCGTCGCGCCTTGCAGCATGCTTCGCGCCGGCGGTTCAGTCGTGATCGCCGAGAAGTTCTCCGCGGAAGACTTCTGGGACGACATCATGTATTTCGACTGCACCGTCTTCCAGTATATCGGTGAACTCTGCCGCTACCTTCTGAACGCACCGGCGTCCGGGCTAGAGGTCGGACACGGGCTGCGGCTGGCCGTCGGCAATGGATTGCGCGGCGACATCTGGGAGGCGTTCGCGAAGCGGTTCGCGATTCCGCAGGTCCTGGAATTCTACGCCGCGACGGAAGGTAATTTTTCGCTATTCAACTTCGAAGGAAAACCCGGCGCGATCGGCCGTATCCCGCCGCTGCTGGCGCATCGCTTTCCCGCCTCGATCGTGAAGGTCGATGCCGACAGCGGCAGCCCGGTCCGCGGCGACGACGGGCTCTGCATCGCCTGCACCCACGGCGAGGTCGGCGAGGCAATCGGGCGCATCGGCACCGCAGATCGGGGCGGCGGACCTTTCGAAGGCTATACGGAGCCGGCCGAGACCGAGAAGAAGATTCTCCGCGACGTGTTTGCGGAAGGCGATGCCTGGTTCCGGACCGGCGATCTGATGCTTCGTGATCAGCAGGGCTACTTCTATTTCGTCGACCGGGTCGGCGACACCTTCCGTTGGAAGGGCGAGAACGTCGCGACCAGCGAGGTGAACGACGCGATCATGGACTGCCCCGGCGTTGTTGACGCCTCAACCTACGGGGCCGCCGTCCCCGGTGCCGACGGACGCGCCGGCATGGCGGCTTTGGTCGTGGACCAGCATTTCGATCTTGGGATCTTCGCGGAACAGCTGTCGCGCCGGCTCCCGGTCTATGCCCTTCCGGTCTTCGTCAGGTTCTGCGCGGAACTCGACGCCACCGAGACCTTCAAGAGGAACAAGCAGCGGTTGATCCGCGAGGGATTCGATCCTTCGGTCGTGAACGACCGGCTGTTCCTGCGCGATCCGGCGACCGGCGCCTATCGTTCGATCGACCGGGCCGTCTACGCGCGCGTCGTGGAGGGCGGAATCAGGTTTTAGCATCGGCTCGAAGAGCCGCTTTTTGAAGAGGTGAGGTGTTCATGTCGGTAAAGTTGAGGATTTTCTCGGCGATGCAGCAGATCGCTGAAGAGCAAAAGGTCACCCTTCCGCCGCTCCGGGATGATCTGGCGCTGCAGGACACCGGGTTCGATTCGTTGGCGTTCGCGATCCTGGTCGCGCGGCTGGAGGACGATCTCGGCATCGATCCGTTCACCATCGCGGAGGACGCCGCCTTCCCGTCGACCGTCGGCGAGTTCATCAGAGCATACGAGAATGTCCCAGCCTGACGTCCTAGCACTGCGCGAATATCTCGGCCCGGAGCTGAAGGGCCGCACGATTTCCGATGCCCGGCACGTCATATCGCTGACCGACATTCTCGGGCACAGCTGTCTGATCGGCAGATATCGCGAGCTGTCCGGCCGCTCGGTGATGCTTGCGACGTCGGGACAGCTGCAGTCTGCGCTCGCGATGATCGAGCTCGACGGCATCGCCCGCCGCATGCTTTTGTGCCCGCCCGACCTCGATCCGGATCACATCGAGGCCTTGCTTGCGGATGCCGAGATCGACGCCATCGTGACCGACAGGCCGCTGCACCGATGCGATGACGGCGCGTACCTGGTCGTCGGCGCCGGTCTGCCTGAACGGCCGGGTGCGGGATGGAAGACCGAACGCGCGACCGAGTGGCTGATGCTGACCTCCGGCACATCCGGGCCGCCCAAGATCGTCGGCCATACGCTCGACGGGCTGGCCGGCGCAATCATCGCCGACGGAGCTGCGCGCTATCAGAACGCGACCTGGGCGACGTTCTACGACATCCGTCGCTACGGCGGCCTGCAGATCTTCCTGCGCGCGGTGATCGGCGGCGGATCGATGGTGCTGTCGGAGCCCAGGGAAGCCATCGTCGATCACGTGGCACGGCTGCGCGCGGGCGCCGTCACCCACGTTTCCGGGACACCGTCGCACTGGCGCAAGCTCCTGATGAGCAGCGCGGTCGCGGACTTCTCGCCACGCTATGTCCGCCTGTCCGGCGAAATCGCCGACCAGGCGGTGCTCGACGGCCTCGCCCGGGCGTTTCCGCAGGCATCGATCGGCCATGCCTATGCCTCGACCGAGGCCGGCGTTGGTTTCGCGGTCAACGACGGGCGCGAGGGTTTTCCTGCCGACCTGATCGGACGGAACCGCGACGGCGTCGAGATGAAGGTCGTCGACGGCTCGCTTCGGATCCGCTCTCACCGCACGGCACGCTCCTATGTCGGCACCGGCGCGCCGCAGCTCACCGACGCCGAGGGCTTCGTCGACACCGGTGACCTGGTCGAACTGCGCGACGAGCGCTACTATTTTGTCGGCCGGCGCACCGGCATCATCAACATCGGCGGGCTGAAGGTCCATCCCGAGGAGGTCGAGACCGTGATCAATCGACACGAGTGCGTGCGAATGTCGCGCGCCCGGTCGCGCAGGAGCCCGATCACTGGCGCCATCGTGGTCGCCGACATCGTCCTCGCCGACGGCACCGACGCTGGTCGCCACGAGACGATCCGTACGGAGATTCTCAGCCGGTGCAACGACGCGCTGGCAGCATACAAGGTGCCTGCGGTGATCCGCTTCGTCGAGCGGCTCGACCTGACGGCAGCCGGCAAACTGACGCGCGCCGATGCATAACGTCCTCGTCACGGGCGGCAGTCGCGGCATCGGGCTTGCGATTGCACGCAGGCTTGCCGCATCCGGCGACTACAATGTGGTCGCGGTCGCGCGCCGCCAGAGCGAGGAGCTGGGACAGGCCATCCGCGAGGCGGGAGCGGACCGACTGCACTTCAGGGCGTTCGACCTCGGCCAGACCGACAAGATTCCCGCCTTCGTGAAGGAGCTGCGCGACGCCTTCGGCGCGATCTACGGTCTCGTCAACAATGCCGGGATCAGCAGCGAAGGGCTGCTGGCCAACACGCGCAATTCGGAGATCGAGGCGTTGATCCGTCTGAACGTGCTGTCGCCGATCGTTCTGACCAAATACGTGGTGCGCCATATGATGGCCGACGGCGCCGGGCGCATCGTCAACATCTCCTCCATCATCGCCTCTACCGGCTACAACGGCTTGTCCGTCTACGGCGCGTCCAAGGCAGCGGCCGGCGGATTCACCCGTTCGCTGTCCCGCGAGGTCGGCAAGCTCGGCATCACCGTGAACGCGATCGCGCCCGGCTTCGTCGACACCGAACTGACCAAATCCCTGGACGACGACGGCCGCCGGCGGATCGCCGGCCGCAGCGCGTTGCGCCGCCTGCCCGAGGCCGACGACATCGCTTCCATGGTCGAGTATCTCCTGGGCGAAGGCGGCCGGAACATCACCGGCACTGTGCTGACGGTGGACGCCGGCAACACCGCCTAGAGCATTATCGGTTCTGATTGAATCAGAACCGAAGCTCTAGACTCTTGTTTTGACGCGTTTTCTTCACGCGAACCGGTATCCACTTCGCTCGAAAACGCTCTAGACGTCGCCGGCCCTCACGTCCGCCTACCCTGACATGCCGGGGAAGCAGCGGCTGAAAACCTCCCGAACAGCGATCAGACTGCCAAGCTGGCTCTCCAGCTCCTGCACGCGCTTTTCGCCGGCTATCATCTGCGACTCGTATTCCTTGATCATGGACGCGTCCCTGGCATCCCGGGTCAGATATTCCTCGTAGTCCGTGCCCGCGGCAAAGGAAGCCAGATCGCGGGCCGCATCTACTCGCCCGCGCAACGCGTCCCTCTCCTTCTGAACTGACGCAACCGCAGCGCTAATCGCGGCCGAAATCGAACCGAACCGTTCGCTATCGGTCCGAGCATCGCGCTCGGCGGAACGAACCTTGAAACCTCGAAGCATAGCCGGCCTCCTTGTCGCACCGGCTTCGTCGCATCATCGACCCTTTTCGCCGGGCGCCAGCCGCATTCTAGCTTCATCTCGAGTTTCGACACGGCGCCTGAGCTGCCTCTTTGGAGGTAACCCGCGTTGAGCGACCACTCTTCGTTCTTTTTGGGGTAATCTAATCCATCCGCCGCGCGAGAATTGGCAATCTGCAACTCGCGTGGCCGGGACGCTGTTGAGCCGTGCCTACTTATTCAATCCGCTGAGGTGATCGATGCCGCTTGCGCTTATTGAAACCGGCCATTTGAACGTGGATCTCAAGCCGTCGCCGATCGAGCCATCCTGGATCCTTGAAGGCAATCCGGAAGCCCGCTCGCATGTGCTGTCGACCAGCGCGGACGGCGCTGCCACAACCGTGATCTGGTCCTGCACCGAGGGCAAATTCAACTGGTACTACGATGTCGACGAGACCATCGTGATCCAGGAAGGATCGATCGTGCTTGAGAGCAAGGGCATGCCACCGAAACGTTACGGCGTCGGTGACGTGATCGTTTTCCACAACGGTGCCCACGCCAAATGGCATGTCGAGGGCTATGTGAAGAAGGTCGCCGTCTTCCGCCAGACCAGTCCGTTCCCGCTCGGTCTGGCCGTTCGCGCCATCAACAAGCTGAAGCGGACGCTCGCCCCCGTCCATTGACTTCCTGACTGCTGATCCGCCATGCGGAGCATTCAGATATTGCTCGGCCGCGACCGCGCCAACGGTTCGCGGTCTGCGGCTATCTGGCCAAGTTCTTGAAGGGCTTGGTGGGCGCACCAGGGCTCGAACCTGGGACCCGATGATTAAGAGTTCAAAATGAACTCTTCTCTGCAGTTTCCAAATGCACGCCTTAGTGCGACGCGAGCTCACGAAGGCCTTTGTTTATAGGTGCTTTGCGCATATTTTCGCGCTTCATCGAATTCAAACCTTCGAACTGCTTGATCCGCTAACACCGTTTGAAAACCGTTTTAGCGCCCTTGGATTCTGCTCATGCCTGACATTCGAATTGCTCTGACTGACAAAACGATTGCTCAATTGCCCGCACCAAAAGACGGTTGGTATTTGGCGCGGGACACGGATTTGAAGGGTTTCTTTGTCGTCATTGGAAAACGAAAACGGACGTTCACCGTCCAGGGCGACCTCCGCCAAGGAGGCAAACGCGCTTCTTCGGTCAGGGTCTCCATCGGCAATGCCGGCGAGATGTCAACGCGAGCTGCGCGCGGCATAGCGAAGGCATACTTGGCTCGGATCAGCCAAGGGCGACACCCGAGGGACGACAAACGACCCGAAGCGGGTAGTCCCGCTCCAAACGGCGCATGTGGCGGTGCTATCGCTGGCGTCACCCTTAGGGAGGCTTGGCAGCGGTATCTGGAGGCTCATCTGATCCGCAAGGGACGGAGCGAAGTGACCATTAGCGGCTACCGCGACCATGTCGAACGGGTATTTGCCGAATGGCTCGACACTTCCCTGCATGAACTCGCAATGGACCCGGCTCGGATGGCAAAAAAGCACGATGACGTCACACGGGAGAACGGCCCGTACATGGCCAATGGCTGCATGCGAACGTTACGCGCGATCTACAATCACGCCCGGAAGACCAATAGGTCCTTGCCGGCCGACAATCCCGCGGATGCGGTCGACTGGAATGAGGAGGAGCGGCGCAACACGGGGATGGGATCGGCCGACCTGGGCGGCTGGTTCATGGAGCTCGCATCCCTCGAGAATCCGGTGCGCCGGGAGTTCCACCTCTTTACTCTTCTGTGCGGGTCTCGCCCCGCTGCGTTGCAGCAGATTAAGCCTAATCACATAGATTTTTGGCGACGCACGTTGCACATTCCAAAGCCAAAGGGCGGCAGGAAAAAAGCCTTCGATATACCGCTCTCTCGCCAGATGATCCTGTGCCTCATCCGAGCAATTCGGTTAGGCAGGCAGATGCATCCTGTGCAGGCCTTAGAATGGGTCTTTCCGGCGGACAGTGAATCGGGGCACTTGGCCGAGACAAAGGAGGACCGTGAGATACTCTCGAAGTGGGGCAATGATCTCCGCCAGACCTTCCGGACGATCGCAACGGCGGCGGGCGTTTCAGAAATCGATGCCAAACTCCTGATGAACCATGCCATCCCTGGCGTGAACGCGGGCTACATCACCCGACACAAGCTTCTAGAGAACCATCTACGGAGCCAGCAGCAAACAATAAGCAGTGCAGTATTCACTGCGCTGGGCGCATCGATTACCCAAGATCGTGCGTTGCGGGATTGGCTCGGGCGTGCGCGACCCCGCCCCGAAGGAACCGTCTCCGCTGGGAGACAGTTCGTAGTACGCATGGCTGCTGGAATGACGCAGGGATCGTCCTGAAAAGCCGCGTTAGGGAGGACGCTGCTTTAATCCGCATCAGTCGGTCCAATCCATCATGGGGAAGTTTGAGCTAGATCCAGCCAACGTACGGTCTAACTGCAAGCCCTTAACGACCGCTTTGCGCCAATTTGCGGACGCTGGCGCGATCCGGAGCGCAGGCAAGGCAGTCTCCATTTCCCAAGATCAGGGCCGCCAGCCGCTCTCGTGTGATCTCATTCACAGAGCCTTAAGCCTGACGAGAGGATACTCGGAACGAAGGCATTTGTTTCAACTTGTGCCCGAGAGGTGCAACGACGAATCTTCTTGATCAAGCTTCCCGCGCCGAGCGTTTGGCACGATCGATCCTGGATGAGAAAACTAGCGAGGCCCTACTCCGCTATGCTCAAGAATGCCGGGAAAGGCCGCCTACGCAGCCGGCGTTTCGACAAGCTCAGTCCAACTGATGACTGCCCGGTTGGAAGATACGACGCTGCAAAAAGCACTGTGATACCGCGGACTGCAACCCAAAGGTAGCATTGAGGTCCGTTCGAGTCGCCTAATGGCACTGGCAACCTTTGAACCTTGGACTTCCAACTGCGGCGGCTTACTTCCGTGGCCTTCCGCGCTTGGCGAACAGAATCCCTTGCGCATCGGCTACGCTACCCAGCCGACCGAAGTCCGCGTGAAAGACGTCTCCTCGCTAAATGAACGATCCTGTCAATACTGTCTGACCCGCTCCATCTCAATCCCGAATGAGCCCAGCTTGTTGGCGAACCACGCGATCCCCATTGCCGGGCGCCCTAAGACACCGGCTGCCAAGCCAGTCTCTTCGACTTCGCCGTTCTTATGCAGAATGCAAGCTGCCCAGCGCAGATCGATCTCTTTGGGAGATACGGATCTGCCGCCGAGCACAATACCGGCCGATGCTCCGTTGTCAGAGATCGTGTCGAAAATGCTGCGAGGATCTTGAATGCGAGCATCCACGACCTCGATTGCCGGGATCACATACTCCGTTGCCCTTATTTGTCACGAAGCGGAGACGACCGCCCCAAATTTCGTGAAGAACTCCCCGGCCAGCTTCTTTGCCGTTGAATCGATCAACCGCCCGCCAAGTTGCGCCAATTTACCGCCGATCTGCGAATCGACCTCATGCAGGACCGTTTCGTTCTCACCGACGGCTTCGAGCCTGATCGCAGCTCCGCCCTTGGCGAAACCCGCAACCCCGCCGGAGCCCTCACCGGTGATCCGGTAACTGTTCGGCGGATCGAGATCGCTCAGCGTGACCTTGCCGCCGAACGTCGCCTTCACCGGTCCGACCTTGATGACAACCGTCGCCGTCATGTCGGTCGGCGATGTCATCTCGAGGCTCTGACAACCCGGAATGCACTGTTTTAGAACATTGGGATCATTGAGCGCTGACCAGACCTTATCGCGTGAAGCCGGCACGCTCCGGCTGTCGTTCATCTGCATGGGATCACCTGTTTTCAAGGATGCGCATCAAACCGCGCAATAACGCTCCTGGATCGCTTTGTCGGCGAGCAGCGCGGCGGAGCTGCTTTCATAGACGACCTCGCCCTGATCCATGATGATGGCGCGATCGGCGAGGCGAAGCGCCCATTCCACATTCTGCTCGACCAGCAGCAGCGTGACGCCCTGATCGCGCAACCGGCGGAACAGTACGCCCATCTCCTCGACTAGCACCGGCATGATGCCTTCCGATGGCTCGTCGAGCAGGATCATCTTCGGCTTGGCGATCGTGGCCCTGGCGATCGCAAGCATTTGCTGCTCCCCTCCGGACATCGTCACGCCTTCCTGGTCAAGGCGTTCCTTGAGGCGCGGGAAGCTTTCCGCGATCTCCTCGATCGCCTCGCGCTCGTCGATATGGTCGCGTGCGGCCACGAGGCCCAGCTGAAGATTCTCGCGCACCGTAAGCCCAGGGATGATCCGGCGCTCTTCCGGCACATAGGCAAGGCCCAATCGGAAGCGATCATGCGCGCGCAGTGACAGAAGGTCCGCACCGGCGAAGCCGATGCTGCCCGTGGTCTTCGGCATCAACCCCATGATGGAGCGGATCGTGGTGGTCTTGCCGGCGCCGTTGCGACCGACCAGAGCCACGACTTCGCCCTGCTCTACCGCGATTGAGACGCCGTGAAGCGTATGGCTCGCGCCATACCAGGCTTGCAGGTCCTTGGTTTCAAGCATAGCCATCGTTCTGTCCCAGATATACGCGACGGACTTCCGGATCCGTCTGGATGTCACGCGGCGAGCCGTCGGCGATGAGCCGCCCATGGTGCAGCACCAGGATCCGATCGCTGAGGCCAAGAATCATCTTCATCTTGTGCTCGACCAGGAGGATCGTTCGCGCCGCGGCGAGCCTTTCCAGTAGCGCGACCATCTCCTTGGTCTCTTCCGGTCCCATGCCCGCCGTCGGCTCGTCCAGCAACAGAACCTCGGGATCGGAGATCAGCGCGATTGCGATTTCGAGAGCGCGTTGCTGACCATGTGCCAGAAACTTGGCGATCTCGTCGCGCTTGGCGACCAGGCCTACGGATTCGAGCGCCGCGTCGGCCCGGACGTCCAGCTCGGAGAAGCGCTTCCGATTGGTCCAGATGTTGTAGCGAGACCGGCTTGCCTGGGCGGCAACCCGCACGTTCTCGTGCACGGAGAGGTCGGGAAAGATGTTGGTGATCTGATACGAGCGCGCGATACCCCGGTGCACGAATTCGTGCTGCCGCGTTCCCTTCAGGTCCTGGCCCTTGAAACGGATCGTTCCGCTCGACGGCGTCAGGACACCCGACAACACATTGAATAACGTGCTTTTTCCGGCACCGTTCGGGCCGATAATCGACGTTACCCGTCCCGGATGAAATGCGGTCGTGACGCCTTGCAGCGCCACGAAGCCGCCAAACCTCACTCCGATATCGTCGACGGCGAGAAGCGGCGCGCTCATCGCATCACCCTTGCCAGAAAAGTGCCCCAGATGCCCTTGGGCAGGAACAGGACGAACAGCACGAAGATCGACCCGACGATGATCTGCCAGTGTGACGTCCACAGCGAGAACACGTCCTCCATCACGAGGAAGACCAGGGCGCCGACAAAGGGCCCGAAGAAGCTGCTGGCGCCGCCCAGCAGCGTCATCATCACGATCATGCCAGAAGCATGGTAGTGCAGTGAATCCAGCGGCACGAAGGCCAGATGAAGCGCCGACATCGTGCCGCCGAGCGCGCATATCGTCCCCGACAGGGTGAAGGACAGCAGCTTGGTCCGCTCAACATTGTAGCCGCAGGTGCTGGCACGTCGCTCGTTTTCGCGGATTGCCTCGATCGCCGCGCCGAATGGCGAGTTGAGAATGCGTGAGACGATCCAGAGCGCCAGCGCTGCAAACGTCATCAGCACGTAGTACTTGTTCACCGGATCCAGGAAGTTGACGTCGTAGCCGAGCAGATTGATCTTGTTCACGGTAAAGCCACGCAGCCCGTTCTCGCCACCTGTCCAGGACGACGCCTGTAGCGCGACGTAATAAACGAGTTGCGCCAAAGCTAGCGTGACCATCGAAAAGTAGATTCCGCGCGTCCGCGTCGACAGGGCACCGATCGCGAATGCCAGCAGCCCGCCACCCGTGACACCGAGCAGGATCGCCGCGTACCAGGGCACGCCGAAATGACCGATGGCGATACCGGTGATGTAGGCACCAGCGCCGACGAACGCCGCGTGTCCGAACGACAGCAGGCCTGTATAGCCGAACAGAAGGTTATAACCGATCGCGACGACGCCATAGACCAGGACGTTGACCGCCAGCGCCTTGGACGGGAGCAGCCATGGCAACAGGCAAAGTGCGATGATCGACAAGGGAACGCGATAGGTCGTCACCAGCGATTTCAATCGGGCGGGCTTTCGCACGCTTGATGGCATAGATGCGGCGAGCGCCGGGGATGTCATGGTTGGTTCCCTCACGCGAGTTTTCCGAACAGGCCTTGTGGCCGGATCAAAAGGACCAACGCCATCAATGCGAACATCACGATGGTGGCCATTTCCGGCGCGAACAGCGCGGTCATGCTGATCACGATTCCGACCACCAGACCGGCGATGATCGACCCCAGCAGCGAGCCAAGCCCGCCGATCACGGTCACGACGAAGGCTTCCGCGAGCACCAGCGCCCCCATTTCCGGATTGACGCTGCGCATCGGCCCCGACAGGACCCCGCCCAGCGAGGCCAACCCGACGCCGAGACCGAACACCAGCAACCACACCTTGCTGATATCGACGCCCAGCACCCGCATCATTGTCGGGTCGCGGGCGCCGGCACGCACGATCAGCCCGAACCTGGTCTTCTCGAGGCCCAGCCACAGCAGCAGCACCACGATAAAGACGACGCCGACGACGAAGATCCGATAGATCGGGAAGAATCCGACGCCAAGATCGACCACGCCGGTGAGCGACGATGGCGTCGGGAACGGGATGCCGTCGCTGCCGAACACGATCCGCACGCCCTCCACGAGCACGTAGCTGAGCCCGAAGGTGAGCAGAAGCGGGTCGTCGATCGAGCGGCCATACAGCGGACGCACCAGGAGATACTCGATCAACATCCCGAACAGGCCGATCATGACCGGGGCGACCAGCAGCCCCCACCAGAAGCTGCCGGTCAGCGACGCAACCCACAGTCCCGCATAGGCGCCGACCATGAACAGCGCGCCATGCGCGAAGTTCACGACGCCCAGCATGCCGAAGATGATTGACAGGCCGAGCGCAGTGAGCACGAGGATCGCGCCGAGGGTAACTCCGGAGAAGAGCTGCATCAGGATGAGTTCGGTATCCATTGGAGAGTGGGCGCTTTCGTTAGGCGGGGAAGCCAAGTTCGGTGCAGCCGCGTAGCACTTTCTCGGAGGCAGGCTCGTTGGCGACGACCTTGAACAGGTCGGCGTCGCTCTTCATGTCGGCCTTTTTCTGCGACTCGAGCACGAGGACGGACTGCACCGACTGGTGATCGCACTTCCGGTAGCTTTGCGGACCCTTGGCCACGTCGTACTTCAAAGCTTCCAGCGCTGCGATCACCTTGTCGGTGTCGGTGCCGCCGGCCACCTGCATGGCCATCAGCAGCGACGACAGGCCGGTATAACCATAGGCGCCATAGTCGGTCGGGATCGCGCCACCATTGGCGGCCCGATAGGCATCGTTGAACGCCTTCGCGCTCGGGAGCTGGCTCTCGAGGCCCCAGTAATAGTTCGCACCACCGACGACACCCTCGAAAACCTCGGGTCCAACCGCCAGCCGCTGGTTATGCAGGATGACCGGCACGACGATCTTTGCCTGCTGCTTCAAGCCGAAATCGACGGCCTGCTTGATCGAATTCGCCTGGTCGCGGCCGAAATTGCTGATGCACAGGAAGTCGGGACGCATCGAACGCAAACGCGGCATGAACGTGGAATAGTCGGCCGCGCCGATCCGCGCACCGCCGACGCCGTAGAATGCCGGGCCGGGATTGGTGATCTCGACGAACGTCGCGATACCGATGCCGCGATGAATACCCTTTGTCCGAAGCTCCGCCTGCTCGGCCCGCAACCGGTCGTAGTCCATCATCTGTCGCAGCCTGGCGAGGCATGCATGGTGCGAGAGCGCTTCGAACTGGTAGCCCGTCGGCGACGTACAGGGGTAGGCATCGTCGGGTATCAGGTTGCCGCTGCGAATCTCGAAAACGTCGCACGCCATCTTCCCGGCGATCATGTCGACGAGCCGTTCGGTGACCGCACAGGCGATCGGATGCCCGACGGCGCGGTACTGACTCATCTGCACCTTGTTCTGGAACACCACCTGCAAATCGGCGCGGTAGTTCCTGAACGTGTAAGGCGCGCCCATCAACCGGTAAACCTGATTGCCCTCGACGACGCTGGTGCGTGGATAGGCGGAGAAGGCGCCGATGGCCGTCACATCTTCCACATCCATTGCGAGAATTTCGCCTTCGGCATCAACAGCCATGCGAGCCCGGACACGATGGTCCCTTGCATGGATGTCCGAGACGAACGATTCGATGCGGTCGGCTACGTACTTGACCGGACGACCCAGCATGATGCTGAGGCCGACCACGGCCATGTCCTCGTGGTACATGTGAAGCTTCATGCCGAACGAACCGCCGATATCGGGCGCGATCACCCGCACGCGGGATTCTGGAATGCCGTAATGGCGCGAATAGATGTCTTGGAACTGATAGGGCGTCTGGGTGGCGTGATGCACCGTCAGCTGCTGCTCGCTGGCGTCATAATCCGCGATGATCGCCCGCGGCTCCATGGTCACGGCCGTATGACGCCCGAAGTGAAACTCCTCCTCGACGATATGCGCGGCGTTGGCGAAGACGTCGTCCACCCCGCCGGTGTCGATCTTGCCGTGGAAGCAAAGATTGCTGCCCAGTTCGGGAGAAATGACGGGCGAACCGGCCACGCGGGCTGCGTCGATATCGACGACAGCAGGCAGTTCATCGAATTCGATGGCAACGGTCTCGGCGGCATCCTCGGCCAGTGCCCTTGTATCCGCGACGACGGCGACCACCGCCTGCCCCGACCACACCACCTTGTCGACCGGCAATGGCAGCTGCGGCGGCGATTTCATACCCTTGAAATGCTCCATGGTCCCGACCCACGGGGTGCAGAGGCGTGCGACATCTTTCCCCGTCGCGACCAGCTTCACCCCGGGCATCTCGCGCGCGACTTGCGCATCGATCGAGACGATCCGCGCATGGGCGTAAGGGCTGCGCACATAGGCAACATGCAGCATGCGTGGCAGCACGATGTCGGTGACGTAACGGCCGCGGCCAGCCAGCAGCCGTTTGGCATTGGGTCGCGGGACCGAGCGGCCGATGTAGGAATTCGGACGATCGAGTGAGGTAAGTACGTTCATGCGCCGGCTCCCTCGCGCGTCCGCGCAATGGAGGCCGCGTCGCGGTCACGGGCGACGTTCTCGATCGCATCCACGATCGCTTCGTACCCGGTGCAACGGCAATAATTCCCCGACAGCGCATCCCGGATCTCGTCGCGCGTGGGAATACCGGGCTGCGACAGCAGGCTGTAAGCCGTCATCAGCATCCCCGGCGTACAGAAACCGCATTGCAAGGCATTGCGCAGATGAAACGCATCCTGGAGATCGGCAATTGCGGCGCGTTCGGTCAGGCCTTCCACGGTCTCGATCACCGAGCCACCCGCCTGCACCGCGAACATCAAACAGGAATGCACGACCCGTCCATCGACGACGACCAAGCAGGCACCGCACGCGCCCATCTCACAGCCCGTATGCGTTCCGGTGAGTTCCAGCGCCTGGCGCAGGAAATCCGCCAGGGTGTCACGCGGCGCAACGTTGCGCGACACCTCGCTTCCATTAACCGTCATGTTGATATTGACCGGCTCGCTCACGAGTCTTGCCTCATGATTTGGCCGAGCAATCGGCCGAGAAGAACGCGTGCGAGGTGACGCTTCATGTCGGGCGGCACATGCTCATCCTCGGGTGGATCGAGATCGTCGCCGACCACGGCCTGGGCTGCCGTCACCGCGGCCTCGTCCAATCTCCTGCCGATTAGAATCTGCTCGGTCTGTCGGGCACGCAGCGGCGTGTTCCCAACGGAGAAGAACACGATGCTGATGTGCTCGATCAGATCGTCGGAGAATTCAGCCAGCACTCCGCAGCCGACCAGCGCATAGTCCCCGCGCCGGCGGGCGAGTTCGTGAAAGGCCCATCGATGTCCTGTCCGGATCACCGGCACGTGGATCGCGACGAGCAGTTCACCGGGTTCGATGGCGGTCTGAAAAAGATCGATGAAGAAGTCATCAGCTGCGACCCGGCGTGTCCGCGTGCGGCTGATGAGCTCCAGTTCGGCGCCCATCGCCAGCGTCATCGCCGGAAACTCCGACGCAGGATCGGAATGGGCGACGCTGCCGCCGATCGTGCCTCTGTTGCGGATCGCCGGATGCGCGACGTGCGGCGCCGCCGCGTGATAGAGCGGCGCGTGCCGGGCAATCAGGGGATTGGTCAACACCTCGCAATGCCGGGTGAGCGCGCCGATGCGCAGCCAATCCCCCTGCAGCTCGACGCCGCGAAGCGCCTCGATATGGACAATGTCGATCAACAGTTGCGGCGCTTGCAAACGCAAGGCGAGCGCCGGAACCAGACTCTGGCCACCAGCAATGTAGCTCGCATCTTCGCCCGAATCCGCGAACGTCTCGAGCGCCTCCATCACGGTGGAGGGCCGTGCGTAGCTGAATCCCCGCGCCTTCAAAGGCAAACTCCCGGCTGTTTCGTCCATCCCAAATTTGTGACCATTTGGTCTGAAATCAACATCACGCCGGTTTTTCGAAGTCAACTAAAAACGACCATTTGGTCACTAATGAGAAATGGAGTATCGATAGCGACCGCAAGGCGAACTGCAAATGGCGAAAAAAGAAGTTAAATCAACGAAGAAGCGACCACGCCAAAATATGCGTGCCGCGGAGCGAGAGCGCTTCATCGTCGACGAGGCCGTGCGATTTTTTGCCGAGCAGGGATTTGGCGGACAGACGCGCGAGTTTGCCAAGCGCATGGGCATCACCCATTCCGCGATCTACCGCCACTTCCCGAGCAAAGAGGCTCTGATCGAGCGGGTCTATGAAGAAATTTATCTCAGCCGATGGTCGCCATCATGGAGCGACCTTATTCGCGACCGGAGCCTGCCGCTGCAGACGAGGCTGACAAGGTTTTACCTGGAGTACGTCGAGCGAGTGTTCGAATATAACTGGGTCAGGATATTCGTCTTCTCCGGAATGAAGTCCTTTGACATCACCAAGCGCTATCTCGAGATCATTCGAAAAGAAATCATCGAACCGGCCTGCTGCGAGCTGCGACACGACCTCAAACTGCCTCCGATCGATGAGGTAAAACTCTCGGAACGCGAGGTGGAAATGTTCTGGGGCCTGCATGGTCGCATCTTTTACATAGCCATCCGGCGTTTCGTCTATCAAACGCCGACGCCGACCCAGTTGGATGACGTCGTCGTTGACGCCGTCAGGCTGTTTCTCGACGGCTCAAAGCCCCTGATGCGTGAGCTCGTCGCATCCAAGAGCAAGCCCTGATGAGGATGTGCGATGCGGTTCGATCCGCGAGCCACGTCGATCAAGGCCTCATGCTCGAGGCTTGCCGGGATTGCGGCCTCTTGGCCGTCTCTTTGAAAGAGTGTGTTCCCGAGACTCCTGCAGCGCACCTTGGCGCTGCAGCCCCTGCACTGTTTGGCGCAGCGTAGCGAGGAAGCGACGCGCCGGCCGCGACAGGGGCGTGCTGCTGTTGATCAGCACCTGGGCGGCGACCGGCGTCTTCGGCCGGAACTTCAGACAGACGACGCCATGCTCGCGCGCTTCGGTCAGCCAGAACGGGTCAATCACGGCGATGCCGGCCCCCGCCCGCGCCAGCGCGCAGGCGACTGACGACTGGTTGACCTCGAGGGCGATGCGACGCGGCAGGCCGGCCTCACGAAAGGCCTGCTCCACCAACGTGCCGAGTGGCTGGCTGCGGCTGAATGAGATCAGCGGAAAGGGCTGGATATCGCGTGGCCCGACCGTCTCGCGGCGGGCGAGCTCGTGGTCCGGATGGACAATGGCGACGAGGTCGGCGACGCAAAGATCGAGCGCGAGCGCATCGTGATGAGTGAGCGGCGACAGGACGAGACCGAGGTCGACCTCCTCGCGCACAACGCTGGCGATGACGCTCGGAGTGTCGGAGCTGCGCACCACGATGTGGATGCGCGGCCGCGCCTGCTGGAAGGCGGCGATCGCCACAGGCAGGATATTGTCGGCGAGCGTCGCGGTCGCCGCGATCTGAATGGTGCCGACATGGGCGTCGCCCATGTCCTCGATTAGCCGCCCGATGCGGTCGACACCGTCGAAAACCCGTTCGAGATCGGTCAGCAGGAGCTTGGTCTCGGCCGTCGGCTGCAACCGTCCCTGCTTTCTGAGGAACAGGGGAAAGCCGGCGAGCCGGGCGCAGTCCCTCAGCATCATGCTCACCGCGGGCTGCGAGATTCCGAGCGCGTCCGCAGCCGCCGTCACCGATCCGCTGCGGCTGACGGCGTGGACGACTTGAAGCTGGCGCAGGCTGAGTGACATCAGTCTGCCTTATACAGAATTAAGGCAGGCACAATTGAACTTATTTTGGGGGATGCCTAGCGTGCCGGTCAAGAATCCTGAGGAAACGCTGACTGGCCATGAAGATTACCGCGGTTGAAACCTGCGTCGTGTCGCTGCCCTTCGACATGGGCGGCCCGAAGCCCGCTTTTGCCGGCAAGCCCTGGACGACGCTCGACGTGCTCATTGTCAAGGTGGAGACCGAGGACGGTCGCACCGGCTGGGGGGAGGCTTTCGGCCATGCCGCCATTCCCGCCACCAAGACGGCGATCGACACCATCGTCGCGCCGCTGGTGCTCGGGCGCGACGCCGGGGACATCAACGGCTTGTCACGCCAGATCTCGCACGCCCTGCACCTGCTCGGCCGCAACGGCTCCTTTCTCTATGGCTGGTCCGGCATCGAGATCGCGCTCTGGGACCTCGCAGGAAAGCGCGCCGGCCAACCGCTCTATCGCCTGCTCGGCGGGCGTGACCCAGGGCCGATGGACGGCTACGCAAGCCTGTTGAACTATGGAGACGACGCCCTGGTGTCGAAGAACACCGCGGATGCATGCGCCGCAGGCTATCGCTTCATCAAGCTGCATGAAGTGACCCGGCCGGCAGTGCTCGCCGCGCAGCGCGCGGCGAGTACTGCCGCGATCATGCTTGACGTCAATTGCGCGTGGTCGCCGCAGGTGGCGCGCGAAATGGCCGCCTCGCTCGCCGGTGATGGGCTCTACTGGCTGGAAGAGCCGGTCTGGCCACCGGAGGACGTGCATGGGCTCGCCAGCATCCGCGCCCATGGCATCCCGATCTCGGCGGGTGAGAATGTCGCCGGCGTGTTCGGTTTCAAGTCGCTGATCGAGGCAGGCGCCATCGACATCGCTCAGCCTAGCGTCACCAAGGTGGGCGGCATCGGCGAGATGCTCAGGGTTTTCGACCTGTGCCAGACCCATGGCGTGGCGGTTGCTCCGCACAGCCCGTATTTCGGCCCGGGCTTCGTCGCCACTCTGCATATCGCTGCCGCGCGCATGGAGAAGCCGCTGATCGAAGTGCTCTGGCTCGAGATGGAGGCCAATCCGTTCGACCCGTGGGTGCGCGCCAAGGACGGCAAACTCAGCCTGCCTCATGGTCCCGGGCTCGGCTGCGAACCGGATCTGGACGTGCTCCGGCGCTATCAGGTTGGCGAAGCCATGCGCAATGAATGGCGGGCCCATTGATGAAGGTCCTCAAGGTCGAGACAGAATCCGTTCTCGTAACCCTGCCGTCGCCGATCGGCAGCGCCCTGGGCCAGATCCGCGATTTCGGCTGCGTGCTGGTCACGGTCAGGACCGATGAAGGCCTGACCGGCGAGAACCTGATCTTCACGCTGAACAACCGGCGCACCGCCGTGCTGCGCCAGATGGTCGATGAACTCGCCGATCTCATTATCGGCCGCGATCCCGGGCATATCGCCAATTTTTGGGCGCGCGCCTGGAAGGACATCAATTTCCTCGGCCACAAGGGCGTCCCCGTCGTCGGCATCTCGGCCCTGGACGGCGCGCTCTGGGATCTTGCGGGAAAGGCTGCGGGCCTGCCGCTCTACCGCATGCTGGGCGGCGCCCAGGACCGCGTGCCGGTCTATCACAGCGGCGGACTCTGGCTGTCGCTCGCCACCGACGAACTGGTCGAGGAAGCGGGCCGCTTCGTGGCCGAAGGTTTTGGCGCGATGAAGATGCGGCTCGGCCATGCCGATCCGAAGGAAGACATCGCCCGCGTTCGGGCCGTGCGTCAGGCGATCGGCCCGAAGATCAAGCTGATGGCCGATGCGAACCAGGGCCTTAACGAAGCACAAGCGATCCGGCTCGGCCGGATGCTGGAGGAATTCGATCTCACCTGGTTCGAGGAGCCGCTGCCGGCCTGGGACCTGGATGGCCTCGCCCGTGTTTCGGCCGCGCTCGACACGCCGATCGCCTCGGGCGAGACGGAATACACGCGCTACGGTTTCCGCCGCATGCTGGAGTTGCGCTCCGCCGACATCTTGATGCCCGACATGCAAAGGGTTGGGGGGTTGAGCGAATTCATGCGTGTCGGCCACATGGCCGAGAGCCACGACGTGGCGGTTTCGAGCCATCTGTTCCCAGAAACAAGCATCCAGGCACTCGGCGCGCTGTCCAATGCCGTGTTCCTTGAATACATGCCCTGGTTCTCGCCGCTTTACAACGAACGGCTCACCTTTGCCGATGGCTGCGCCATCGTGCCCGAGCGGCCGGGCTGGGGCTTCACTTTCAACCGCGACTATATCGCACATTTGAGGACGTGAGGCCCGCAAGGCGCGTAAGCGACAGGTTCCGGCGATACGAAGCCTTTGCTGGAAGAAATACGACAAGAACAAGCCGAAGCTCGCGACCGACGAGCGGTGAAAACAACAACAGGGAGAACGAAATGATTATCAGTCGTCGTCAATTCACCAAGGCCGCAATGGGCGCTTCTGTGCTCGGTCTCGCCTGTCCGGCCATCGCCCAGAACGAGCCGATCAAAATCGGCTGGCTGGCCGCACTCACCGGCCCGAGTTCGGCGCCGGGCGTTGGCTTCAACCGGGGCGTCATCTATGCAACCGAGGCCATCAATGCTGCCGGCGGCGTCAAGGGACGCAAGGTGGAGCTGATTACCCGCGACACCCAGGGCGACCCGACGAAGGCGGTGAACGCCACCCAGGAGATGATCAGCCAGGCCCGCGTTCACGCCATCTGGGGCCCGACCAATTCCGGCGAGTCGCTGGCGGTGACCCCCATCATGGCGCGCGCCAAGATGCCCAACATCCACCCCTGCGTGGTCGACAGCCTGATCGACGTCCAGAAATTCCCCAACGCGTTTCGCATCGCGCCGTCCAATACCCAGTGGGACGACGCGGTACGCAACTATTGCCTCGCGATCCTCAAGCTGAAGAAAGTGGCGGTGATCGGCGACACGACCGGCTATGGTGTGTCGGCGGTCAACGCGTCCGTCGCCGGCTTCAAGAAGGACGGCGCCGAGGTGGTCTATCAGGCCAACATCGACGCGACCCAGCCGGACCTGACGCCCGACCTGTTGCGTGCCCGCAATGCCGGGGCAGAGGCAATCGTGATCTGGAGCGTCTCCACCGGCATGGAAGCGCGTATGATGAACACGCGCGCAGCCATGGGCTGGGATGTTCCCTTTGTCGGACACCCGTCGCTGTCTTCCGGGGAAATCGGCGGCCTTATCGACAAGCCGGCCAATTGGGACAAGGTCTATGCCGTCGGCTATCGGAGCTGCAGCTACGGCGCCGACGGCAAGCTGCAAGGGCGCAACCAGGAACTGGTCGAGCGGCTCGCCGGCAAGGTAAACCTTTCGGACACGCTGCTCTGGTGGGTCGCGTGCGGCATCGACGCCGTCGACCTGGTGGCCAAAGCGGTGGAGGCGCGCGGCTCCTCCTCGAGCGAGGCGATCACCGGCTACTGGAACAGTCTTACGAAATACAACGGCTATTTTGGCGACTACAGCTATAGCCCCACTCAACACAACGGCTATCCGACCGCGGATGTCGTGATGTCTGCGGCAAGCTCGGCCAAGAACGGCGCCTTCGCGCTGGCGCCCGGCTATTCTGGCGCACGATGATGAACTGGGCTTCGTGCATCCGGCACCGCGCCGGATGCGATCCCCACGATCGCTCCAGGACTTCGACCGCTCCAGGACAACCGCGCCTAACCGGCCGGCGGCGCAAACCGCGGCACCCGCAATCTCGGTATCAGTGAGGTGATGATGCTCGCTTCAATCCTGGCGTCCGGCCTGGCGGTCGGGGCCATCTATGCCCTCATCGGGATCACCTACAACACGATGTTCGCCACCTCCCGGGTCATGAGCTTCACCGCTGGCCAACTCGGCATGCTCGGCGGCGTCTTCGGCTCGCTGTTCATGCTGCGCCTCGGCTGGCCGCCGGTGATCGGCTTGCTGGCGTCGCTTGGCGCTTGCGCGCTGATCGGCGTGGTGACCGAGATCGTCGCGGTGCGCCCCGTCTTGAAGAGCCTCGAACAGCATCTCTATGTGCTTTCGACACTGGCGCTGGCGCTGATGATCCAGCAGGTCACGGCCATCGAATGGAGCACCGAACCGCAGCCTTTCCCGAAACTCTTCGGCTTCGGCTCGGGCGTGTTCGACGAGAAATTCTGGCTCCCGCTGGTTGCTTGCGCGCTAACCATTGCCGGGCTCGAACTTCTTTACCGGAAGACCCTGGTCGGCCGCGCCTTCCTGGCCATCGCCGAGGACAATTTCGCCGCCCGCGCGCTCGGCCTGCCCGAGCGCAATCTGAGAATCGCCAGCTATGCGCTCGCCGGAGCCATCGGCGGACTAGCGGGCTTCGCCGGTGGGCAATTGCTGCTCGCCTTCTTTGCCAACGGTCCGCTCCTCAACTTCTACGGCTTCGTGCCGGTTGCGCTCGGCGGCCTCGGCAATAATCGCGGCGCGGTCATCGGCGGGCTCGCGCTCGGCGTCTTCCAGCAGGCCGCCAATTTCCTGGTCGGCGGCATCTTCTCATCGGTTGCCGTCTTCGTGCTATTCATCGTCGTCCTGCTCGCGGCACCGCAGGGCTTGTTCGGCGCACCCGCGGCGCGGAGAGTCTAATGACAGATACGAGTCAACCGGCGATCCACTCGAAGGCGCCTGCCGATATTGGCTGGCGTGCCGCCTTGCCGACGGTCCTGCCTTTGGTCGCCCTGTTCGGCTTCGCCGTGCTGCTGCCGCTTACGGGTAACGAATATTGGGCGCTGATCACCACCCGCGCGGCGATCTATTGGGTCCTGGTTGCAGGCCTCAACCTGGTCGTCGGCTACGCCGGCCAGCTCGCCATCGGCTATGTCGCGCTCCTGACGCTCGGCGCCTATACGACGAGCGTGCTCGCGGCCGGCAATGTGCTGCCGCCCCTGCCGACCTTCGTGGCGCTGGCGGTTGCCGCAGTTGCGGGCGCGCTGTTCGGCGTCGTCGTCGGCCTGCCGGCGTTAAGGTTGCGCACCTTTTATTTCGCCATGGCGACGCTCGGCTTTGCAACCATCGTCACCCAGGTGGCGCTGGCCTGGCAGGGCGTCACCGGCGGTGGCATCGGCATCAGCGGGCCGGAAATGCCGGCGCCGTTCAACACCGCCTGGGGTTTCCTCTATCTTTGCCTTGCCCTTGCCGCGCTCGTCACCTGGGCGACCTCGAATGTCGCCAAGAGTCGATTCGGCCGAGCGCTGATCGCCGTGCGCGACGCCGATGTGGCGGCCGAGGCGAACGGCATTTCCAAACCGAAGCTGTTCGTCACCATCTTTCTGTTCAGTGGCGCGGTGGCGGCGGTCGCAGGCGGCCTGTTCGCAAGCCTCCAGACCTATATCACGCCGGACGCCTTTACCTTCGAACTGTCGCTGCTCTTCTTTATCGCGGTGCTGATCGGCGGCCGGGGTTCCATTCTCGGTCCGCTCATCGGCACGATCATCCTCACCATATTGCCGGAGATCGCCGCTCCGCTCGCCGCGTGGTCCACCTTTCTCTATGCTGCGCTGCTCCTGATCATCGTGCTCGCCATGCCCGGCGGCATCGCCGCGCTCCTTGATTTCAAGAACCGCAAGCCGCTTCAAAGCGATCGGGCGATCAAGCCGCGGCCAGCCCTGCTGGGCGAGATTCTGGAACGCAGCGGAGCCGACAGGCCCATGACGCTGAGGGGAATCGTCCTCTCCTTCGGCGGCGTGCGCGCCATTGCGGCCCGAACGGCGGCGGCAAGACGACGCTTCTCCGCGCCGTCTCCGGGCTGCTGCCTTGGACCGGCTCCGTGCGTTTCGCGGGCCAGGACTTGCGCGGCTGGGGCCCTCGGGAGGCGGCGCGGGCCGGCCTTGTCCATGTGATTGAAGGTCACCGCGTCTTCACCCAACAATCGGTGACCGACAACCTGCTGCTCGCGGCCTATGACCTGCCGCGTGGCGAGCGCATGGCCCGGGTCGAGGAGGCGCTAAACTTCTTTCCGGAGATCGCCGAGAAGCGCCACCAGCGTGGCGGCGCGCTGAGCGGCGGGCAGCAGCAGATGCTGACGGTGGCCCAAGGGCTGGTGCGTAGGCCGCGCCTCCTGATGCTCGATGAACCGTCAGCGGGCCTCTCTCCTGTGCTCGTCGACCGGGTGCTTGCGGTGGTGGCGAAGCTGCGGGCGAACGGCACCGCCGTACTGCTGGTCGAACAGCTGATCGAGAAGGCGCTTGCGGCCGCCGATCGAGTATGCGCGCTGGCCCAGGGGCGCATTGTGCTGCAAGCCGCGACCACCGAGGCCGATCTGCCGCGCCGCCTGGAACGGGCCTATTTCGGCCAGGAGCACGTCACCGCACTGCATGCGTGAAGGGACGTCGAGGACGCCTGCGCAAGGATTGCTCATCGCATTCAACTAGCAGAGCCAACGCGCGATGCTTGCCGCCATGCGTGTCGCAGGAGAAGCAATATCGTGCGCTTTACCGCAGTTGTTGCGCCGACGATCGAGATTATCGGCTTTCGCGGCGCGCGCCTGATGCCGTTCGAAGTGATTGGATAGATCAACGTCAAGCGTTTCTTCCAAAGGGGTAGGTGCTGACGAATGACGTCACCAGTGATCCCCGGTCAGCAATCCTGCCGGAGCCTTGAAAGTCGTAGGAGATTGTGGCCAGCCGGCAGATAAAACAACGCGATGACCGCGCCAATCCGGTCCTCCGGATAGTGCCGACTGCTGGGATCGGGCGCGGTCCAGCCGGGTCTCAACCCTGCAAGCCCTTCAACTGAGCGCCATTTTCGAGAGGAACTACCAATTCCCGCGCAAAACGCTGCGACAAGGCTCGGCCGCCCCTCCCAGGCCACCACGGAGCCCCCCTCTAGGGCCGTATGGTCGGCACGGCGCCACACGGGCCCTCTGCGGGGAACCATGGAGACCCAGTAAATTTCTGTAAATCGTAAAATTCCACTTGCCTCGTCGGGCAAATCACTGGTTTATGAAGCGCTGGTCTAGCAGTCGCATACGGAGCCGGCTCAATGTCTGAACATCTCGATAGGTCTTCAGAATTAGTCGAAATATCCAAACTCAACGGCAGCTTCAAAAGGAACTATGGAACATTAATCGGCGCTTATCTGTATTTGCGCTCCGTCAATGCCGCGCGCGGACAGTCTTTCTTTTGGACCGGGTTGGCCTCGGTGGCTTTTTCCGTTGCGCTTGCCTACCTGGCGAAGCACGGCTTGGCTTGGTTACGCGTCGGATGAGTGATTTCACCAGCGCTTCGAAACTTGCAAAACTCTCCGGTCGGCAGTTGACTTTTGCGGTCAATATCCACGCGATGTTTTATCTGGCCAAGGCCGCCGTGCCGCACATGAGCCGGGCAGCGCGATCACAATACGGCATCGATCAATTCGGACATGCCGAACCCGATTTAGCTGGCCTACGCTGTCACCAAGGGCGCAATCCAGAACTTTACCGGCGGGCTCCCGCAAATGTTGGCGGAGTGGCATTCGCGCGAATGTGGTGGCGCCGGGACCGGTGTGGACGCCGCTGATCCCTTTCGGACACAAAAATGAGCTTCCCAAAGAGCGGAGCCTGTCTGCTGCTTGTGCTGAGATAGTTGCGGGGGCGACGCCGTCCGTCCGTGCACTCCAACGCGAACTCGAGGTTCAAAGACAAGGCCCGGCGGAAAATTTGAGAGTAAGGTAAGGCCTGCGTGATATGGGTGCCCCGAGCCGGATTGGGTCTGTTAGCCTGCGCTCGATCCCACGCAGATCATCCGCATACTTCATCGACTTACCCCGCCAATAAAAAAAGCCCCGGACGATGCCGGGGCTTTTGATTGATCAATCGGGAGATCAGTACCGCGTTCCGGCCGGAGCACCCCAGTTGAAGCGATAGACCAGCGAAGTGCTGATGGTCTGGACCCAAGGCTTGAAGGTAATCGCACTACCAGTAAGTGCGCCGCCAAAGCCAGGGGTGAATCTTGTAGGCAGATCAACACGATCGTAAAATGCCGAGCGATATTCGGTCTTCATGAACCAGCCCGGGGCCGAGATTCCGAAGATGTCGAGATTGTTCTCGACGCCGCCGCCGATGAACCAGCCATCACGACGGAATGAAGGAGTGGTGGTAACATCGATCCCGCCGGGGACGATAAACGACTGAGTGCTGCCGGACCATTCCGAACCGGAGTAACCGCCGTTGACGTAGGACAGCACATTCGGCGCAACGAGATAGCCGAGTCTCACGCCCGCTGCATAGCTGGTTTCGAGCTTTACACGACCTTCGCTACCGAAGAAGGGATCGCTGAGGGAACCCTTGATGCTTCCGAACTGGCCGTCACCGAAAATACCGGCCACCCACTTGCCACCGAACTGCATATCGTAACCGACGCCGACCGTTCCGAACCAGCCGTCGCCACCAAGGCGCTGATCGCGGGTGAGTGCAAAGCCTCCCGGGGAAGTGACCACGTTGCTGTCGGCACTCCACAGCCCGCCGCCACCGCCGCCGAAGATGTAAAAGCCGGTCCAATTATAGACAGGAGCCAGGGGGGGCGGAGCCTTGGTATACGGACGGGCCCCGAGGTCAGCGGCCGAGGCCGATCCGGTGATTGCCGCTACCGCAGCCAGAGCGAGCACTAATTTCTTCATGTCACTATTCCCTACCTGTCGCGCCGGGTGCGTCGCACCGATTCCAAAATTCAATGCGAGGAGTATACGCAATTCGGCTTTGACGGCTGTCACCCGGATGCCACACTGAACGGCAAAGTGAACTGAGGACTTTGATGTCGGACGACGAATTTGACCCGAAACTCTACCGCGACAACCCAGGGGCGATCGCGGCGTATCTAGATGAAGTGTTTCGCAAAAACGATCTGCCTGAAGTTTTAATTGCTCTAAATCAGGTGATGAGAGCTCAAAACGTAAAGGCAATGGCACGCGAAACCGGCCTTCGACGAGACAACCTGTACAAGACGTTCGGGGGTGAAATCGACCCTCAACTCGGACGTGTCATGGCTTTGTTCGAGGGGTTGGGCGTGCGTCTATCGGTGATGTCAGTCAAACCTAAAGAGCGCCCACCGCGGCCTAAACTTGGACGACCGCGCATTTCAAAGCCGATCCGCACATTATAGTTGATTCCGAAGCCGCTGCCTTTTTGGATTTGTCGGCTTGAAGCCCCTTGCCGACCGCATTCCAAGTTCGTACCGCCTTTGTTCTCCGCGCCCCGTGAACGATGTTCCACTAAAGGGGCATACGGCCGTTTCCAGTTTGTTCGAGGGCGCAATGCTGCCGGACTTCGGTGCTGGTTAATAACGAGGCGGGCTACATGTATCAAAAGAAACCAAAGGCAAGCAGGTTGGACCAGGCGTCTTCCGCTAGACGCTTGAACAACGCCGCGTTGAGGCAACTGCGGGTGCCAACGCGAGTTACTGCAAGATATTGGTCTTTCCGGGCTCTAGTCTTGAGTACCTCGCGGCCGCGGGCGCAAAAAAAGGCCGAGGCGGCGCTCATTCCTGCTTTTGATTTCGTTTATACATATCAAGCTGCAGGGCATCGGCCGCGGCGGCAGTCGTAGGAGCGGCGAGTTTCCTTAAGTCACTACAGTTAGGAACGATAGTGTCGCGATGAGATTACTTCGGCGGGCCATCATCCCTCCAAGTGCAGTGGCCTGTGCACGGTCCGCCGTCAACGGGATCGGACGGGCCGTGCACCAAATGGGAGTTTCGCATCATGGCTGACCGCCAGAAACGCGCGCGCTAAGCTCGCCCAATTGCCTCAAGAAATACGACCCGGACATACGCCTTATTTGCCGCTGACTATGATGCGCGCACCCCGCCATGAGCGGCATGGGTTCGGCGCTGCTCGGTTTCATCGAGTGCGCGCTGGGCTGCAGGCGAGTGGGTCTTCGGGTCCCTGGGTACATCAATAAGTTTGTCGGTGCCGGTCGCAAATCGTGCGAGGCGCTTTAAGTTCGAGACGAACACAATGGTCTCGAAAACGAAGATAGCCGCCCGCGCGAGAAGGGTGAAAAGGCCCCATAAAAACTCTATCATTGACATCAACCCACGAGGCGGATGCCCCTTCTATGGTAGAGTTGGCATCTCCGCGCCGTCGCAGCGCAGTCACCTCGGAGATCACTTCTTGCCGATACACAGCGCGGCAAGGTCGCGATCCGCGTTTGCGAACAGCTCCATGGGTTCAAGCTTGCGGACATTCTCCGAGTTCACGCTTCGGGTGCGGGCCGCTTCGACCTGGTCGGCAAGTTCGAGATAGCGTTGCAGCGCATGCGATGAGGATTGCGCAATAAACTTTTCCACAGCCTCCTCGGTGGCCACCGTCGGATCCTCCGGCATCGGCTCTTGCTCGCCGCGCGCGACCGGCGTCACGTTCTCGAGCTTGAGGCTAGCCATCGCGATGTAATGGTCGAACTGCTCGAATGTCTGGGTGACGACGCTAGCGAGCCGACGGGGGCGCGCCAGTTCCTCGAACCGGGCTACCTCAGGATCGCGTTCCAATCGTGCGAGTTCTGCTGCGGCGTCCGGTCCCATGTTCGCAGCGAAGGCCTTCGCAGCGGCACCCTCGTCATGACTCCCGTTTACAAGCGTGGCGAGGCGCACGCCGTAGCGCACCAAGACGTCGCGAACACCCGCCGCCAGAGCCGGCGAATTAAGCCCACGCTCGCGGCGGCACGCAGCCTCTGCGGTCTTTTCTACCGCAGCCGCAAAGCGCGCTAACATGGCCCTCCCATAGGGCGCGTCCAGCGCATCGCGTACAAGGGTATCGGGAGGCTCGTTGGCGAGTAGCGCCGCCGCGGGCAGGATGGCATAGGCGAGCATCGCGGTAGCGAGAAGGAAGCGGCGCATCAGGGCTCCTAAGCAGTGGAATTTGTTGGTCGCCGGAACCGCGCCGCACGTTCAAAACCACGGAGGGCACTTAACCCAGCCACTGCCGCCGATGACCCTTGCGCCGGGGCTTGTGAAGTTCCGCTCTTTTCCTGGTCGCGCCCATTCCGACGGCCCAAACTGTTTGGATGAAGAAGGCCTCAAGGTTTTAGGCTCCGTTTGAGTAAAAGCCGAGCGTCAGATGCCGGACGCATCTCGGGACCTAATTCGGCAATGCAACTTTTGCGGGACTGTTGCCTTCAGGCCATAGCAGCAGCGACATTTCTCCCCTAACTTTGTCGACAATCCATTGGGGAGTGATTCAAATGCGATCGATCGTTTTAGCGCTAGCAACAGCAGCGGTAGTCGTTTCCGCACCTGCAATGGCCGCAGACATGCGCATGCCTGTGAAAGCTGCACCGATGGCTGCTCCCATCTTCACCTGGACAGGGTTTTATATCGGCGGGTTTGTCGGAGGCGCGACGGGCGACCGTAACGCAAGATCCACCGAGCCTTGTACCGTGGTTGGTGCCTCTTGCTTCGGCTTGTTTACAGTGGCCGGTGTGACCACGCCAAACGACTATTCGCTGGGCAGCAGCTTCATTGGCGGCGGCACGGTTGGCTATAACTGGCAGGCGCCAGGATCGCAGTGGGTTTTCGGTCTTGAGGGCGAAGCCGGTTATCTCCACCTGCAACGCTCTGTTCGTGACATCAACGCGCCGCCCCCCGGCCTCTCGCCCGGCGGCTTTGATTCGACCCGTATTGGTGATGTTTACGGTGTAATCGCCGGCCGGTTGGGTATCGCGGTGGACAGGCTGCTGTTCTACGGCAAGGGTGGTGTCGCGTTTGTCGAGAAGAACCACAACTACGCATCGACGGTGGGGGTGACGAGCGCGAGTCTTAACAACAGCCACCTCCAGACGACCTGGGCGGCAGGCGCCGGTCTGGAATGGGCCTTTGCTGGCAACTGGAGCCTCAAAGGGGAGTATCTCTACATCGCGACCCGCGAGACCTATAATACCACCGGTCTCTGTACAGGCGGCTTCTGCGCACCGGTTGCTACTTTTACCAGCATTCACAGCGATCCGGGCGTCCATACCGGTAAGCTCGGTCTCAATTACCGTTTCTGACCAGACATCTACGCAGGGCTGGATGAAGGGCTGGAGCAAATCAGCATCCAGCCCTTTTTCGTTCTGATCGACGACGCAGACAGGCGGTCAGGGCTAACAAGGATCAGCGCATGAAGAATCCGCATCGATCTTCATAAACGAGGATGCATCAAACGCAGGGGCATACTGTCGGCGGCATGGCGCCTAATCGTTCCTAACGCCAGCTCGCCGGTTAGGGCGGGCTAAGTCTTGCAAGGCGGCTTTCGCGCGCGCTCGGGTTGCGTTAGCTGGACACCAATGTCGACGACAAGGGTCGAAAGCGCGAACCCGCCCTTTCTGTTCGCCTAAGAAAAGCCCGGCCAAAGGCCGGGCTATGATTGCCCTCCTAAAATGTCGGACGTTGCTGAAAGTTCCCGTATCTAGTCCGATGGTTGGCGCCGCTTGCTCCAAAGCGGTGAGCGCAGCCAACCAACGAGTCTTGCTGACGTCGGGTCGCGACGCGCTTTCCGAAGGCCTGCAGGACTTTATAGACGGCCGGGTGTGGCGAAAGATCGGCATGTAGCTGCGCTACCGTTGCACATCTAGATGTCACCTTCTTACGGTGCTCGTCTGCTTCCGACCTCTGGCCTGTTCCATCTGATTGGAAATCAAACGCCCGCGCCAACTTCTCCCCGGGCGATGCGACGCTACTATTTTGACATTCGAGAAGGCGACGCGCCCCCCGATGAGGTAGGGCTGTGACTTGTCGGACCGATGCGGTTGAGTGGATACAGAATACAACCGTTCCGTCGTCTGCGACCCAAAGTCATTAGGAAGATATGAGGGCATTTTCCGTTGCGGAAACGCCACACGGCTCGCCATTTTGTTCGTTCCTGGCTGCCGAACAGCCGCCCTACCTAGCTACCCGGCCCTCGCTTAGGTAGAACAACCAAAGTGACGGTTGTCAGGGCGCGCAAGGGAGCGCCCGGCCGTACGAGTGACGAGCAATGGGAATGGCAAAAGAATCTCGATTGGGCGCTGGTTCGGTAACCAGGTCAGCCAAGGCTGAGACTTCGGATTCACAGCGTCGCCGCCACCGTCAGATCTCTATTGCAATCGCCGTCACGATCTGCCTCGCGGCGCCCGCGAAAGCCCAGGACGCAACGTGGCTCGCCGCGCCCGGGTCGAGCGACTACAACACGAGCACGAACTGGAATCCCAACACGGTCCCGACCGGCATCGCGTTCTTTGGTGCATCCAACATCACAAGCCTGACTATCTCGGCCAACACCAGCGTCGACGCGTGGACATTCAACGCCGGCGCGCCCGCCTACTCGTTCACGAATACCCAGACGTTGACCTTCGATGACGCCGGCATCGTCAACGGCGGCGCCGCCACGATTACCAACAACGCCGGGGCGTTTATTCGGTTTAGCGATTTCAGTACGGCAGGAACCGCCACGTTCATCAACAACGGCGAGACGCGCTTCTTCGATAGCAGCAAGGGCGGCAACGCAAGTATCATCAACAATAACTTTCTCTCTTTCCAGACCCAGAGCAGCGCCGGGAACGCCGTCATCACCAACAATGGCCTGCTGGAATTCGCAGTCAGAGGCACCGGAGGCAACGCCGCCGTCACCAATAGTGCCGTGGCGGTCGTCGATTTCTCCGACAGTTTGGGTCCTGCGAATGATGGTGCACTTGCGATCGGCTCGTTGGCCGGCGGCGGCGAATACTATCTCGGCGCCCGCCGTGTGACGGTCGGGGGCAACAATCTCAGCACGACGGTGACCGGCGTCATCAGCGACTGCGGCGCCAGCGGCGTGGCCTGCGGCGACCCCGGCGCAACGGGCGGGCAACTGATAAAGACCGGAACGGGCACGCTGAATTTGGCGGGCAACAACATTTACACCGGCAATACGACCATCGACGCCGGCACGCTGCTGGTGAATGGTTCGATCGCCTCGTCGGCCCTGACCACGGTAAATGCCGGCGCCACGCTCGGCGGCACCGGCACGGTCGGCAACCTCACGATCGCGGGCGGCACGCTGGCGCCCGGCAATTCGATCGGCACCCTCTCGGTGCAAGGCAGCCTGGTATTCACGGCAGCTTCGACCTACCTGGTCGAAGTCTCACCGACGAATTCGGATCTTACCAACGTCACCGGCAGCGCGACGCTCGGCGGCGCGACCGTTTCCGCTATCTACGCCAATGCCGCTTATGTGGCGCGGCGCTACACGATCGTGAACGCGGCCGGCGGCGTCAACGGCACCTTCGGCTCGGTGGCCAACA